>NZ_JADCKV010000012.1:0-67728 GCF_014982105.1 Enterobacter cloacae complex sp. P18RS
CCAGCTGAGCTACGGATGCAAAATGGCGGTGAGGCGGGGATTCGAACCCCGGATGCAGCTTTTGACCGCATACTCCCTTAGCAGGGGAGCGCCTTCAGCCTCTCGGCCACCTCACCACACAACGCCTCTTTCGAGTGCTTCGAGGAACTCGTTAAGAGCTTCTCGTCGCTGCGTGGCGCATATATTACTTTCTGGGACTTATAAGTCAAACAATTTTCCACATGCTTTTTTCGTTTGCACAATTCGCACCCAATTCGCATGTAAAAGCCGCAAAGAGAGTGTTTTATAAGCGGATTTTGCAGGCATCTTCACAGAATTGTGTTGAGAGAAGCGCGTCTTTTGGATGAGATAAGATTATGAGAGTGGTCAAAAACGAAGCGTTTGAAATAGAACGGTAACTTTATGCAGGAAAAATAGCAGGAGGGTTGCGTCTCGCCCGACAGCGAGACGCGACAATATCAGTAACTGGACTGCTGGGATTTTTCAGCCTGGATACGCTGGTAGATCTCTTCACGGTGGACAGATACTTCTTTAGGAGCGTTAACACCAATACGTACCTGGTTACCCTTTACCCCTAAAACTGTCACGGTGACCTCATCCCCAATCATGAGGGTCTCACCAACTCGACGAGTCAGAATCAGCATTCTTTGCTCCTTGAAAGATTAAAAGAGTCGGGTCTCTTGTATCCCGGCATTATCCATCATATAACGCCAAAAAGTAAGCGATGACAAACACGTAAAGTGTAAGCAGTCACGGCATCACATTCTGTTAAACGTAAGTTTAGCCGATATACACAAACTCAACCTGACTTTATCGTTATCGATAGCGCAGTGAGCAAGACGCCATAACGTTACCGCTATGGCGTCTGCTTGTGCTTTGTAGTTATTACAGTTTCGCGCTTACCCAGCTTTCAACGCTGGCTAATGCCGCGGGAAGTGCCGCCGCATCCGTACCACCGGCTTGCGCCATGTCCGGACGACCGCCACCTTTGCCACCCACCTGCTGGGCGACCATGCCAATCAGTTCCCCTGCTTTAACACGATCCGTCACATCCTTAGAGACGCCCGCAATCAGAGAAACCTTACCCTCTGCGACCGTTGCCAGCACGATAACTGTCGAACCAAGCTGGTTCTTCAGATCGTCGACCATGGTACGCAGCATCTTAGGCTCAACGCCCGCCAGATCGCTGACCAGCAGTTTGACGCCCTTAATGTCTACCGCTTTGCTGGAGAGATTTGCGCTCTCCTGCGCCGCAGCCTGTTCTTTCAGCTGCTGGAGTTCTTTTTCCAGCTGACGGGTACGATCCAGCGCGACACGCACTTTTTCGCCCAGGTTCTGACTATCGCCTTTCAGCAGCTGCGCGATCTCGTGCAGCTGGTCGCTCTGCGCATGCAGGCTGGCAATCGCGCCTTCCCCGGTCACCGCCTCAATACGACGCACGCCTGCCGCCGTCCCCGACTCGGAAACGATGCGGAACAAGCCGATGTCACCGGTGCGGTATGCGTGAGTACCGCCACACAGTTCGGTAGAGAAGTCGCCCATGCTCAGCACGCGAACGCGGTCGTCATATTTCTCGCCAAACAGCGCCATCGCACCTTTCTTCTTCGCTGCCTCGAGATCCATGATGTGGGTTTCGATTGGCAGGTTACGACGGATCTGGGCATTCACCAGGTCTTCCACCGCACGAATTTCAGACGGCTTCATCGCTTCAAAATGCGAGAAGTCGAAACGCAGCACTTTGTCATTAACCAGAGAACCTTTCTGTGCAACGTGCGTACCCAGCACTTCGCGCAGGGCTGCGTGCATCAGGTGGGTTGCCGAGTGGTTCAGACGAATGCGCGCGCGGCGAGCTTCGTCAACGTTGGCCTGAACGCCCTCGCCCACTTTCAGAGAGCCGGAAACCAGTTTGCCCTGGTGACCAATTGCCTGACCGTATTTCTGGGTATCGCTTACGCTGAAGCTGAAGCCATTGCCTTTCAGTTCGCCTTTATCGCCAACCTGGCCGCCCGATTCCGCATAGAACGGCGTTTTATCCAGGATAACAACCGCTTCCTGGCCCGCGCTAATGCTGTCTACGGCTTTACCGTCAACAAACAGCGCGGTTACGTTGCTGGTCAGGGCCAGCTCTTCGTAGCCTTTAAATTCAGACGCGCTATCAACGCGGATCATCGCGTTGTAGTCCGCGCCAAAACCGCTGGATTCACGCGCACGACGACGCTGCTCTTCCATTGCGGCTTCAAAGCCTGCTTCGTCAACTTTGATGTTGCGCTCGCGGCAAACGTCCGCGGTCAGGTCAACCGGGAAGCCGTAGGTGTCGTACAGGCGGAAAGCGGTTTCGCCATCCAGCGTGTCGCCCTTGAGTTTCGCCAGCTCGTCGTCCAGCAGCGCCAGACCGCGCTCCAGCGTACGGGCAAACTGCTCTTCTTCGGTTTTCAGAACCTGTTCAACCTGCGCCTGCTGGCGTTTCAGCTCGTCACCGGCAGAGCCCATCACGCCAATCAGTGGCCCAACGAGTTTATAGAAGAAGGTGTCCTTCGCGCCCAGCATGTTGCCATGGCGGATCGCACGACGAATGATACGACGCAGCACATAGCCACGGTTTTCATTCGACGGGATAACGCCGTCAGCAATCAGGAACGCACAGGAACGAATATGGTCTGCGATAACGCGCAGTGATTTGTTGCTCAGATCGGTTGCGCCCGTTACCTCAGCAACGGCTTTGATCAGGGTGCTGAACAGGTCAATCTCATAGTTGGAGTTAACGTGTTGCAGAACGGCCGCGATACGCTCAAGGCCCATACCGGTATCTACGGACGGTTTTGGCAGCGGCTCCATGGTGCCGTCGGCCTGACGGTTGAACTGCATGAAGACGATGTTCCAGATCTCAATGTAGCGATCGCCATCTTCTTCCGCGCTTCCCGGAGGGCCACCCCAGATGTGGTCGCCATGATCGTAGAAGATCTCGGTGCACGGACCGCAAGGGCCGGTGTCGCCCATCTGCCAGAAGTTATCAGACGCGTAAGGCGCGCCTTTGTTGTCACCGATACGGATGATACGTTCGCGCGGGATACCCACTTCTTTTTCCCAGATGTCGAACGCTTCGTCATCGGTCTCATACACGGTCACCCACAGACGCTCTTTCGGCAGATTGAACCAGTTTTCACCGGTCAGCAGTTCCCACGCGTATTGAATGGCGTCGTGTTTGAAATAGTCGCCGAAGCTGAAGTTACCCAGCATTTCGAAGAAGGTGTGGTGGCGCGCGGTGTAACCGACGTTTTCCAGATCGTTGTGTTTACCGCCCGCACGCACGCAACGCTGTGAGGTTGTGGCGCGGGAATAATTACGCTTGTCGAGACCAAGGAACACATCCTTGAACTGGTTCATCCCGGCGTTGGTAAACAGCAGAGTCGGGTCATTGTTCGGTACCAGGGAGCTGCTGGCAACAACCTGGTGTCCCTTACTATGGAAAAAATCGAGAAACGCCTGACGGATCTCAGCGGTGCTCTTGCTCATAATTATCCTGAAATCAAGCTAACGAAATGTCGCAGCAGATCTGTATCTGTAAACAGTTGGACGGACCAGCTACTGGAAAAAGTGGGAATAAGATAAGTTTTCTTTAGTGGGAAGTAAAATCCCGCATGCGTTCAATCGGTAAAATTACGCCAGATATCCTGAATATCTTCCATCAGGAAGCCGCGGTAGAGCAAAAAGCGCTGGATTTTAACTTTTTCTGAAAATTCACGCGGCAGCGGCTCACCGTACTTTCGTACCGCCTGCTCACGCGCCAGTTCGCACCAGTCAATTTCACTTTCGCGCATGGCTTTTTCAATCGATTCACGGGCTACCCCTTTCTGGTTCAGCTCCTGGCGGATACGCGCTGGCCCATAGCCTTTACGACCACGGCTGGCAAGAAAGCGAGCGGCAAAACGGCCGTCATCCAGATAGTGATGCTCGTAGCACCAGGCAACCACGCGGTCATAATCTTCCGCGGTGGCATCAATGTCTTCCGGACCGTTTTTGCTCATGACGGGCGCTGACAGTTTCCGCCGCAGCTCCTGTTCGCTATGGTCACGCACGGCAAGAATACGCACGGCCCGATCCAGCAAGCGTGAGTAGGCTGGTCGGCGTGATGTCGGTTCACTCATAAAAAACCTGTCGATTCAGAAATGCAAAAAGGGCCGCATCAGCAGCCCTTCATTTTTATCCGAGAGGATTAAAAGTCTTCGTTGGTTTCTTCAGCATCCGCGCCGTCGACCACGAAATCAGGTTTAGAGTCCTGGTTGTTCAGCAGGAGTTCACGCACCTTCTTCTCAATCTCTTTCGCCGCCGCCGGGTTCTCTTTCAGCCATGAGATAGCATTCGCTTTACCCTGACCAATCTTGTCACCGTTGTAGCTGTACCATGCGCCCGCTTTTTCAATCAGCTTCTCTTTCACGCCCAGGTCAACCAGCTCGCCGAGGAAGTTGATACCTTCGCCGTAGAGGATCTGGAACTCAGCCTGTTTGAACGGTGCTGCGATTTTGTTCTTCACAACCTTCACGCGGGTTTCGCTACCGACTACGTTATCCCCCTCTTTCACCGCGCCGATACGGCGGATATCCAGACGGACAGAAGCGTAGAATTTCAGAGCGTTACCGCCGGTGGTGGTTTCCGGGTTACCGAACATTACACCAATTTTCATACGGATCTGGTTGATGAAGATCAGCAGCGTATTGGACTGCTTCAGGTTACCCGCCAGCTTACGCATCGCCTGGCTCATCATACGTGCCGCGAGGCCCATGTGAGAGTCACCGATTTCACCTTCAATTTCCGCTTTTGGCGTCAGCGCCGCAACGGAGTCGACGATGATCACGTCAACCGCGCCTGAGCGCGCCAGCGCGTCACAAATTTCCAGTGCCTGCTCGCCGGTGTCCGGCTGGGAGCACAGCAGGTTGTCGATATCAACGCCCAGTTTACGGGCATAGACCGGGTCCAGCGCGTGCTCGGCATCGATAAACGCACAGGTTTTACCTTCGCGCTGTGCCGCCGCAACAACCTGCAACGTCAGGGTAGTTTTACCCGAGGATTCCGGACCGTAGATTTCTACGATACGGCCCATCGGCAAACCGCCAGCGCCCAGTGCGATATCAAGAGAAAGCGAACCAGTGGAGATAGTTTCCACATCCATGGAACGGTCTTCACCCAGGCGCATGATGGAGCCTTTACCGAATTGCTTTTCGATCTGGCCCAGTGCTGCCGCCAACGCTTTCTGTTTGTTTTCGTCGATAGCCATTATTACTCCTGTCATGCCGGGAGAAGCAACTGCGCTTCACCATGGACTTCTGTTCTGTTGAGGCAATTATACTGTATAGTCATACAGTATCAAGTATTTTGTAGAAATTGTTGCCAGAGCGTTTTTAACGCGTATTCCGTTGCCTGACGACGCACGCTTTCGCGGTCGCCGCTGAAGCATTCCCGGCGGGTGATCCCTTCACCTTTTGAGGTGGCAAAGCCAAACCAGACGGTGCCGACAGGCTTCACGTCGCTGCCGCCGTCCGGCCCCGCGATACCGCTGATGGAGATAGCGTAATCTGCGCGCGCCTCTTTCAGCGCGCCAATCGCCATCTCGATCACCACCGGCTCGCTGACCGCGCCATGCTGCTCAAGCGTGGCTTCACGCACGCCGATCATCTGCGCTTTCGCCTCGTTACTGTAGGTCACAAAGCCGCGTTCAAACCAGGCGGAACTGCCAGCAATATCGGTAATTGCTTTCGCCACCCAGCCGCCGGTGCAGGATTCTGCGGTCGTGAGAGTCGCGCCGCGCTGTTTCAGCGCCAGCCCCACCACTTCGCTTAGCTGCATCAATTCATGGTCAGTCATTCTCGCTCCAGGCCTTAGAAAAACATGCAGCACAAGATAGCACTTTCTCATCAAATATGGGGATGCGCGTCGGGTTTTACGAGGGGGCTTCAGAAAAAAGCCGATGCGGACGCATCGGCCAGAGAGACGCTTATTTCATGCTGTTAGCGAGGGTGTCCACATTGTGGCGAAACGCCTTGACGTAGGTGTCCGCCACGCCGCCCTTCGCGGACAGCGCTTCCGGGTAAAGTTCACCACCCGGCTGGGCGCCCGTGGCGGTCGCAATCTGCTTCACCAGGCGTGGGTCAAGCTGGTTTTCCATAAACCAGGTTTTCACGCCGTCAGCTTTAATCTGATTGATGATCTCCGCTACCTGCGCCGCGCTGGCTTCACTCTCAGACGACAGCCCCTGCGGCGCCATAAACGTCACGCCGTAGGCGCGGCTGAAATAGCCGAAGGCGTCGTGGCTGGTCAGCACTTTGCGCTTCGCCTGTGGGATGTCGCTGAAACGCTTTTTAGCCCAACCGTCCAGTTGAGAGAGCTGCGCAATATAGGGTTTACCGGTAGCTTCAAGCGCCGCCGTATCTTCAGGATCGGCCTTCACCAGCCCTGAGAGAATATTTTGCGCATACAGCGCGCCGTTCGCCGCGCTGTTCCACGCGTGCGGATCGGTCACGGTTTTACCGTCCTCTTCCAGCGTGTGCGTTTTCACGCCGTCCGAAGCAACCACCAGCTGGCCTTTGAATCCGGAGGCTTTCACCAGACGGTCGAGCCAGCCCTCCAGCCCCAGCCCATTGACCACCACCACGTCAGCTTTACTCAGCGCCGCGCTGTCTTTGGGCGAAGGTTCGAAAGTATGGGGATCACCGTCCGGCCCCACCAGCGTCGTCACCTTCACACGATCGCCGCCAACCTGCTGCGTGATGTCTCCCAGGATGGAAAAGCTGGTCACCACATTAAGCGTTTTCGCCATTACGCCGTGCGTCATCATGCCGAGCGCGAGCGCCACGGCTAATCCTGTACGTTTCATCGTTTCCCCTTGCGTTAAAAAAGCGCCCGCAGGCTATCCGCCAGCCTGCTGCGCGTGCTAAATAAAACTGAAATAAAGAACAATGCGCTGGCGGTCAGCACAATGGAGGGCCCGGCGGGCAGACTCACTGCCCAGGAAAGGCTTAAGCCCAGCCACGCGCAAAAAATACCGCTGATACCCGCCATCAAAAGTAACCCTGGCAGTGTGCGCACCCAGCAGCGTGCCGCCACGGCGGGTAACATCATCAGCCCGACGGCCATCAGCGTGCCGAGCACCTGAAAACCGGCTACCAGGTTGAGCACCAGCAGCGCCAGAAACAGACCGTGTAACATCCCGGGCAGCCAGCGCGCGTTCACCTGCAACCACGCGGTATCAAACGCTTCGCTGACCAGCCCCCGATAAAAAATCGCCAGCGTGAGGAGCGTGAACATGCAAACGCCCGTCACGAACAGGGCTGACGCGCTATCCACGGCGAGAATGGAGCCAAACAGAAGATGAAGCAGATCGACATTTGAACCGCGCAGCGACACCAGCGTGACGCCCAGCGCCAGCGAGCCCAGGTAAAACCCCGCGAAGCTGGCATCCTCTTTAAGCGGCGTGCGGCGGCTGACCAGCCCGGCCACCAGCGCAACGGCGATCCCGGCAATAAACCCGCCGACAGTCATTGCCAGCAGCGACATCCCGCTGAGCAGATAGCCCACCGCGACACCCGGCAAAATGGCGTGAGAAAGGGCGTCCCCCATCAGGCTCATCCGACGCAGCTGAAGAAATACGCCCAGCGCAGTGGTGCTGACGGAGAGCGCCAGGCAAACCACCAGCGCGCGCCGCATAAAGCCGTACTCAATAAACGGCTGGAAGAAGAGATGCCAGATCATGCCACCCTCACCCGCTCGGTTTTCCAGTGCGGCGTATCAGCATCCAGCCGCAGCGTTTGTGGGAAGTGGCGCGAGACGCGTTCGCTGTCGTGCAGTACCGCCAGCAGGGTCTGCCCCTGCATATACATCTCCAGCATCAGATCCATCAGCACGTTGCAGGTCGCTTCATCGACGCCGGTGAAAGGCTCATCCAGCATCACCAGCGGCGCCTGCTGCACCAAAACGCGGGCAAACAGCATGCGCTGAAACTGGCCGCCGGAAAGTTCATCTATGGTAGAGAACGCCATGGACTCCAGCCCCACGCGCTCCAGCGCGCCGGCAATGCGCATGCGGGTATTCCGACGAAAACCGGCAAACAGTGAGATTGCTGGCCAGCAGCCCATACTCACCACGTCCTGCACGGTCAGAGGAAATTGCGCCTCCAGCGCGTGACGCTGCGCCAGCCAGCCCACCACCGGACGTCTCCCCTGCCAGCGAAACGTACCGCTGACGGGCGGAATAAAGCCGGCGAGCGTTTTCAGCAGCGTGGATTTGCCGCAGCCGTTGGCCCCGACGATAGCGGTCATGCTCCCGCGTTCAATCACGCCGGACAGCGCGCGCGTAACGGGCTGGCGATCGTAACCCGCCACCAGGTCGTTCATCACGATCATGGCAACGCCACCGCCCAGCGCACGGCCAGGCCGAGAAACAGAATGAGCACCAGCGCCAGCAGCAGCCGAACCGGGGATGAGAGAGAAAACAGGGACATGGAAATCTCAATTCAATAATGATGTTATAACATAACAATAATGAAAGACGATTAAGATGTAAACGGTGGGAGTGAAATGGGAGTGTGGCGAAATGTTTCTGCAAAATTCCCCTCTCCCGTGGGAGAGGGTCAGGGTGAGGGCATCAGGCCGCACCGTGCATGCAGCCATGCCGGGTGGCGGCGTTGCCTTACCCGGCCTACCCGTCAGGGTAACTTACTGGCTAAACGGTGACGCTGCCGGCACACGCGCCTGAGACACCGCCAGCCCCAGCTGCCACACCGCCATCGCATAGTGCGTGCTGTGGTTGTAGCGGGTAATTGTGTAGAAGTTCGGCAGCCCGAACCAGTACTGATAACCGGTTCCGACATCCAGGCGCAGCAGGCTCACCTGGTCAACATTGCCCAGCGGCTGCGACGGCGTTAAGCCTGCCGCTGCCAGCTGCGCCACGCTGTATTTGGTTTTAAATCCGTTTTCCAGACCAAACGCCTCGCCGTTCGCCTGCACCGCCACCTGGCCGCCCGGCGTCCAGCCATGCGCTTTGAAGTAGTTGGCCACGCTGCCAATGGCGTCTTCGGGATCCCACAGGTTGATGTGACCATCCCCGTTAAAATCTACCGCGTACTGCTTATAGGAGGACGGCATAAACTGGCCGTAGCCCATTGCCCCGGCGAACGACCCTTTCAGATCGAGCGGATCGTCCTGTTCGTCTCGCGCCATCAGCAGGAAGGTTTCCAGCTCGGAAGAGAAATACTCGGCGCGGCGCGGGTAGTTGAAGGAGAGCGTCGCCAGCGCATCGAGGATGCGGGTTTTACCCATAATGCGTCCCCAGCGGGTCTCGACCCCAATAATACCGACGATGATCTCCGGCGGCACGCCATAGACCCGCCACGCACGGTTCAGGGCGTCTTCATACTGATTCCAGAACACCACGCCATTCTGCACGTTGTCCGGGGTAATAAACTGTTTGCGATAGCGCAGCCACGCGCCGTTTGGCCCGGTCGGCACCTGGGCTGTCGGCGCCTGCCTGTCCATCAGGCGCAGCACGTAGTCCAGACGCTTCGCCTGAGACAAAATGGCATGCAGCTGCTGGCGGTCAAAACCGTGCTTGCTCACCATTTTATCGATGAACTGTTCGGCCGCAGGGTTATTCGCGAAGTCGCCGCCCATCTGCATCATATTGTGCTGCGGCTCCAGCAGGAATCCTCCGGAAGGCGCGCCCGCCGTTGGCTGAGCGGCTTCGGTCTTGGGTTTGCTACTACAGGCGGACAGGAGAATAAGCGCAGGCAACAGCGCTGCATAACGACGCTTGAACATGTGGCATCCATTTAACGAGTTCGGTAAGAACCCAGTATGGTAAAGCATCCCCAACTCCTCAAGGAAGCGGTACGCACCTCCCCGACGCAAATCCGCGCTTTTTTCCACCAAAAATTATTCACCTCACCAATAAACTTTCAAAATAATACATTTTTCTTTCATTGTGAGATCTGATTAACACTTTAAAACCTTTCAAAGTGATTATTATTAGCCGCAGATAGACAAAAACAAACGCCCTACAGGAGAGAAGAATGATAGAAACCATCACCCACGGCGCCGAGTGGTTCATCGGGCTGTTTCAGAAAGGCGGCGAGGTATTCACCGGCATGGTGACCGGGATCCTGCCCCTGCTGATCAGCCTGCTGGTGATCATGAACGCCCTGATTAACTTTATCGGCCAGCAGCGTATTGAACGCTTCGCCCAGCGCTGTGCCGGCAATCCGCTGTCCCGCTACCTGATCCTGCCCTTCATCGGCACCTTTGTGTTCTGCAACCCGATGACCTTAAGCCTCGGCCGCTTTATGCCAGAGAAGTACAAGCCGAGTTATTACGCCGCCGCCTCCTACAGCTGCCATTCAATGAACGGCCTGTTCCCGCACATTAACCCCGGCGAGCTGTTTGTTTACCTCGGGATTGCCAGCGGTCTCACTACGCTGGGACTGCCGCTCGGCCCGCTGGCGGTGAGCTATCTGCTGGTCGGCCTGGTGACCAACTTCTTCCGCGGCTGGGTGACGGACCTCACTACCGCCATTTTTGAGAAAAAAATGGGCATTCAGCTTGATGAGAAAGTCCAGCTTTCGGGAGCCACAGTATGAATCGGATCCGCATAGAGAAAGGCACGGGCGGCTGGGGCGGCCCGCTGGAGTTCGACGCTACCGAAGGCAAAAAGATCGTCTACATCACCGCGGGCACGCGCCCGGCGATCGTCGACACGCTGCGCGAGCTGACCGGCTGGGAAGCAGTCGACGGCTTCAAAGAGGGCGAGCCGCCGGAAGCGGAAATCGGCGTGGCGGTAATCGACTGCGGCGGCACCCTGCGCTGCGGCATCTACCCGAAGCGCCGCATTCCGACGGTGAATATTCACTCCACGGGCAAATCAGGCCCGCTGGCGCAGTACATCCTTGAGGACATTTATGTCTCGGGCGTGAAGGAGGACAACATCACGCTGGTGAATGGCACATCCGCACCGCAAAAAGCGGCCCCGCGCGAGTACGACACCAGCAAAAAAATCACCGAGCAGAGCGACGGCCTGCTGGCGAAGGTCGGGATGGGGATGGGGTCCGCCGTGGCGGTGCTGTTTCAGTCCGGGCGCGACACCATCGACACGGTGCTGAAAACCATTCTGCCGTTTATGGCGTTCGTCTCGGCGCTGATCGGCATCATCATGGCCTCCGGCCTCGGCGATTGGATTGCCCACGGCCTCGCCCCGCTCGCCAGCCACCCGCTCGGCCTGGTGACGCTGGCGCTGATCTGCTCCTTCCCGCTGCTGTCGCCGTTTCTTGGCCCGGGCGCGGTGATTGCCCAGGTCATTGGCGTGCTGATTGGCGTGCAGATTGGTCTGGGGAATATTCCCCCGCACCTCGCCCTACCCGCCCTGTTTGCCATTAACGCTCAGGCGGCGTGCGACTTCATCCCCGTCGGGCTGTCGCTGGCGGAAGCGCGCCAGGAGACCGTGCGCGTGGGCGTCCCCTCCGTGCTGGTGAGCCGCTTCCTGACGGGCGCGCCAACGGTGCTAATTGCCTGGTTTGTCTCCGGCTTTATTTATCAATAAGAGGTTCCTGCCATGACCGTGATTTACCAGACCACCATTACCCGCATCGGCCAGAGCGCAGCCGATGCGCTGAGCGACCAGATGCTGATCACCTTCCGCGAAGGCGCCCCGGCAGATATCGAAGAGTTTTGCTTTATCCACTGCCACGGCGAGTTAAACGGCGAGCTGAAGGCCGGTGGCCAGCTGGAGCTGGGCAAGGCGCGCTATGCCGTAACCGCCGTCGGTGAGGTCGCCGAGCAAAACCTGCGCGAACTGGGGCACATCACCTTGCGTTTCGACGGCCAGCCGCAGGCGGAGTATCCCGGCACGGTTCACGTTGAGGGGCCGGTTCCGCAGGCTGTCACCCCAGGCTGCACGTTAAAATTTATTTCGTAATAAAGGAGAGACACATGAGTCAGGTTGCCGTTGTCATTGGTGGGGGACAAACCTTAGGCGAGTTCCTCTGCCATGGGCTTGCCGCAGAGGGCTACCGCGTGGCGGTCGTGGATATTCAGAGTGAGAAAGCCGCCCGCGTAGCGGACGCCATCAACACCGAATTTGGCGAAGGGATGGCGTATGGATTTGGCGCCGACGCCACCAGCGAGCAGAGCGTGATGGCGCTGGCCCGCGGCGTGGATGAGATTTTTGGTCGCACCGATCTGCTGGTCTACAGCGCGGGGATTGCGAAAGCGGCCTTTATCAGCGATGTCGAACTGGGGGATTTTGATCGCTCGTTGCAGGTGAATCTGGTGGGCTATTTCCTCTGCGCCCGCGAATTTTCCCGTCTGATGATCCGCGACGGTATTCAGGGTCGCATCATTCAGATCAACTCAAAATCGGGGAAAGTGGGCAGCAAGCACAACTCCGGCTACAGCGCGGCGAAGTTTGGCGGCGTCGGGCTGACGCAGTCTCTGGCGCTGGATCTGGCCGAATACGGCATAACCGTGCACGCGCTGATGCTAGGTAACCTGCTGAAATCCCCGATGTTCCAGTCCCTGCTGCCGAAGTATGCCGCCAAACTTGGCATCAAAGCGGAGGACGTCGAACAGTACTACATCGACAAAGTGCCGCTGAAGCGCGGGTGCGATTATCAGGACGTGCTGAACATGCTGCTGTTTTACGCCAGCCCGAAAGCCTCGTACTGCACCGGGCAGTCGATTAACGTCACCGGTGGGCAGGTGATGTTCTGAGTTCATTCCCCGGTGGCGCTGCGCTTACCTGGGCTACAATCCCCGTAGGCCGGGTAAGGCGCAGCCGCCACCCGGCAGTTAAGGAGCCGATATGGTCACCGCACTCATCACCGTCGCCGCCCTCGCCTGGCTTTGCCAGATGGCGTTTGGCGGCTGGCAAATCCATCAGTTTAACCGCGCCTTTGACGCCCTGTGCCAGAAAGGCCGCGTGGGCGTTGGGCGTTCCGGCGGACGCTTTAAACCGCGGGTTGTCGTCGCTATTGCGCTGGATGAAAACAATATGGTTTGCGATTCCCTCATCATGCGCGGCGTAACGGTGTTTGCCCGTCCGACCAAAATCCAGGCGATCGACGGCATTTCGCTGCATGATTTACAACCTGATGTGATCTTCCCCCATGATTCACTCTGTCAGAATGCACTATCATTAGCGCTTAATCTGAAACATGGATAATTTCGTTGTGAAAGTTATAAACTTGCGGAATTATCATTTCGCAACGTAAGGAACGAAGCGCCTATGAAACCACGTCAGCGGCAGGCGGCCATACTTGAGCATCTGCAAAAGCAGGGAAAGTGCTCGGTAGAGGATCTGGCCCACTACTTTGACACCACCGGCACGACAATACGCAAGGACCTGGTGTTGCTCGAAAACTCCGGCGCCGTCATTCGTACCTACGGCGGCGTGGTGCTCAATAAAGACGAAGCCGACCCGCCTATCGACCACAAAACGCTGATCAATACTCACCAGAAAGCGCTGATTGCCGAAGCCGCCGTCAAATTTATCCAGGACGGCGATTCCATTATCCTCGACGCAGGCAGTACCGTCCTACAGATGATCCCGCTGCTCAGCCGCTTTAATAACATCACCGTGATGACCAACAGCCTGCACATCGTCAATGCCCTGTCAGAGTTCGACAGCGAGCAGACCATCCTGATGCCCGGCGGCACCTTTCGTAAAAAATCGGCGTCGTTTCACGGGCAGCTGGCGGAGAATGCCTTCGACCACTTCAGCTTCGATAAGCTGTTTATGGGCACGGACGGCATCGACCTCAACGCGGGCGTGACCACCTTCAACGAGGTGTTCAGCGTCAGCAAAGCGATGTGCAACGCCGCGCGGGAAGTGATTTTGATGGCGGACTCGTCGAAGTTTGGCCGTAAAAGCCCCAACATTGTCTGTAGCCTTGAAAGCGTCGATAAGCTGATTACCGACGCAGGTATCGATCCGGCATTTAAAAAAGCGCTGGAAGCGAAGGGCATCGACGTGATCGTAACCGGAGAGAAAAATGAGTGATTTTCTGTTAAACGCAGGCCGTCAGACCCTGCTGCTGGAGCTACAGGAAGCCAGCCGCCTGCCGGAGCGTCTGGGTGAGGATTTTGTTCGTGCAGCCAACACCATTATCCACTGCGAGGGCAAAGTGATCGTGGCGGGTATCGGTAAATCCGGTCATATCGGCAAGAAGATTGCCGCGACGCTTGCCAGCACCGGCACCCCGGCGTTCTTCGTGCATCCTGCCGAAGCGCTGCACGGCGATCTGGGGATGATCGAAAGCCGCGACGTGATGCTGTTTATCTCCTACTCCGGTTCAGCCAAAGAGCTGGATCTCATCATCCCTCGCCTGCAAGAAAAATCGGTGGCCCTGTTAGCGATGACCGGCAAATCCCGTTCGCCGCTGGCGCTGGCCGCGAAAGCAACGCTGGATATTTCCGTTGAGCGCGAAGCCTGTCCGATGCACCTGGCACCGACCTCCAGCACCGTCAACACGCTGATGATGGGCGACGCCCTGGCGATGGCGGTGATGCAGGCGCGCGGTTTTAATGAGGAAGATTTCGCCCGCTCCCATCCTGCGGGCGCGCTTGGGGCTCGTCTGCTCAACAAAGTTCACCACCTGATGCGCACGGACGATGCCATTCCTCAGGTCAAACTCGACACCAGCGTGATGGACGCCATGCTGGAGCTGAGCCGCACCGGGCTGGGGCTGGTTGCGGTATGCAACAATGACCGCCAGGTGAAGGGCGTCTTCACCGACGGCGACCTGCGCCGCTGGCTGGTGGGCGGCGGCAAGCTGGAGGCGCGGGTATCCGAAGCAATGACCCAGGGCGGGCTGACGCTGAATGCCGACAGCCGCGCGATTGAAGCCAAAGAGGTGCTGATGAAGCGCAAAATCACCGCCGCGCCGGTGGTGGACGAGCACGGCAGGCTGTGCGGCGCGATCAACCTGCAAGACTTCTACCAGGCGGGGATTATTTAACCCTTCAGCCCCAGACGTTTCGCCAGCCTGTGAAGGTTGGCGACGTCCATCTCCAGCGCCCGCGCGCACGCCGCCCAGCTGCGGTTATTCTGCTCCAGCGCGCGGGCGATCATCTGACGCTGGAACGCATCCGTCGCCTCGCGCAGGTTTTCGTTCACGCTCTCAGGTATCACCGGCTTCACGGGCGGCATCGTTTCCTCATGCAGCGCGAAATGGCGCGCATGAATAACCACTTCATCCCCCGAACGCGTTGCCCGCGCCAGCACCACCGCGCGGTGGATCGCATGTTCCAGCTCACGCACGTTACCCGGCCAGCCGTAGCTCAGCAGGTGCGTCCTCGCGCCGGGACTTAGCACCACGCGGGAAAGCCCCATTTTGAGCCGACACTGTTCGCAGAAAAAGCCCGCCAGCAGAACCACATCCTCGCCCCGCTCGCGCAGCGGCGGCACCGTGAGCGGGAACACGCTCAGACGGTGGAACAGATCGGCGCGGAAATTCCCCGCCAGCACCTCTTCGCGCAGATCGCGGTTCGTCGCCGCCAGCACGCGCACATCCACGCGTAAGCTGCGATCGTCTCCCACGCGTTGAATATCGCCATACTGCAACACCCGCAGCAGTTTGGCCTGGAGCGAAAGGGAGAGTTCGCCAATTTCATCGAGGAACAGCGTGCCGTTATCAGCCATTTCGAACTTGCCGCTGCGGTTGCTGATCGCCCCGGTAAAGGCCCCTTTGACGTGTCCGAACAGCTCGCTTTCCGCCACGCTTTCCGGCAACGCCGCGCAGTTGAGATAGACCAGCGGATTCACCGCACGGGGCGAGGCTTCGTGGATCGCTTTTGCCACCAGCTCTTTACCGGTGCCGGTCTCCCCGAAGATCAGCACGTTCAAATCAGACGCGGCGACAATCTCAATCTCTTTTTTGAGCTGCGCCATGCCCGGCGAAAGGCCGATCATTTCGGTGTGCGCCACCTGCTCAAACGCCGTCGGGCTACCCGGAAGAATATTCTGGCTCTCCAGCTGTTCTATCAGCAGGGCGTTGTTCAGCGCCCCGGCCGCCAGCGCGGCAATCAGCCGTAGCTCTTCGTCGCTGAAGGTATCGAACTGATCAGGCGACATGCCGTCGAGGGTTAACGCGCCAATCAGGTTCTGCCCGGCAAACAGCGGCAGGCCGATACAGGCGTGCACCTTCAGGCTCTCCTGTCCGGGGATCAGGCCGTCGTAAGGATCGGGCAGATCGCTGTCTGCCGGGAAACGCACCACGTCACCCGCGCGGGCGATGGTTTCCAGACGCGGGTGGCCCTCCAGGGTAAAGCGCCGCCCGAGTACGTCCTTCGCCAGACCGTCGATAGCCAGCGGAATAAACTGCCGCCCTTCGTAACGCAGCAGCGCCGACGCATCGCAATCCAGCACGTGGCGCAACGTGGAGATCAGCCGCTGAAAGCGGTCCTGATGACCAATACCGGTTTGCAGTTCTATGGCGATCTTCGCCAGCACATCTACGGAAAAGCTCATCTCTGCCTCACTGTCATTTTGACAATACATAGTGTCATATTGACAACTTTTAAGATAGTCAAAATGACTACCCACTAAAGAGCATCGAAACGAAAACACATTATTTTCAATAAGTTAAAAAGTTGGCACGCAACTTGATATATGACAGTCATCTTATTTGAAAACGCCGTATTAAGTTGAGGTTGCTATGTCTATTCTGGTTAAAAATAACATTCATTGGGTGGGTCAACGTGACTGGGAAGTACGTGATTTTCACGGGACGGAATACAAAACGCTGCGCGGCAGCAGCTACAACAGCTATCTCATTCGTGAAGGTAAAAACGTCCTGATCGATACCGTCGATCACAAATTCAGCCGCGAGTTCGTGCAGAACCTGCGCAGCGAAATCGATCTGAATGAGATCGACTACATTATCATCAACCACGCGGAAGAGGATCATGCCGGGGCGCTGACCGAGCTGATGTCCCACATTCCGGATACCCCGATCTACTGCACCACCAACGCCATTGACTCCATCAACGGCCACCACCACCATCCGGAGTGGAACTTCCACACCGTGAAAACCGGCGACACGCTGGATATCGGCAATGGCAAACAGCTGATCTTCGTGGAAACCCCAATGCTGCACTGGCCGGACAGCATGATGACCTACATGACCGGTGACGCGGTGCTGTTCAGTAACGACGCCTTCGGCCAGCACTACTGTGACGAACGTCTGTTCAACGACGAAGTGGATCAGACCGAGCTGTTCGAACAGTGCCAGCGCTACTACGCCAACATCCTGACCCCGTTCAGCCGTCTGGTCACGCCAAAAATCACCGAGATCCTCGGCTTCAACCTGCCGGTGGATATGATTGCCACCTCCCACGGCGTGGTATGGCGTGAAAATCCAACCCAGATTGTCGAACTGTACCTGAAGTGGGCGGCGGACTATCAGGAAGATCGCATCACCATCTTCTACGACACCATGTCCAACAACACCCGCATGATGGCGGACGCCATTGCCCAGGGCATCAACGAAGTTGACCCGAACGTGGCGGTGAAAATCTTCAACGTGGCGCGCAGCGATAAGAATGAGGTATTGACCAACGTCTTCCGCTCCAAAGGCGTGCTTGTGGGTACCTCCACCATGAATAACGTAATGATGCCGAAAATTGCCGGACTGGTGGAAGAGATGACCGGCCTGCGCTTTCGTAACAAACGCGCCAGCGCCTTTGGTTCACACGGCTGGAGCGGCGGCGCGGTAGACCGTCTCTCCACCCGTTTACAGGATGCCGGTTTTGAAATGTCCCTGAGCCTGAAGGCGAAATGGCGTCCGGATCTCGACGCGCTGGAAATCTGTCGCCAGCACGGTCGCGACATTGCTCGCCAGTGGGCGCTTGCGCCGCTGCCGGAAACCGCACCCGCCGCGGCGGTTACGCCGAAAGCTGTAGCAGAAGCCGCTCCTGCCGCTGCCGACCTCGGCCCTTGCATGCAGTGCAGCGTCTGCCAGTGGATTTACGATCCTGAGCTGGGCGAGCCGTTGCAGGATGTCGCGCCGGGTACGCCGTGGAGCGAGGTGCCGGACAATTTCCTCTGCCCGGAATGTTCCCTCGGGAAAGACGTCTTTGATGAACTGGCAACGGAGGCAAAATGAGCCACGGCATCGTCATTATCGGCTCGGGCTTTGCCGCCCGCCAGCTGGTGAAAAATATCCGCAAACAGGATGCTAACGTGCCGTTGACGGTGATCGCCGCCGACAGCATGGATGAGTACAACAAGCCTGATTTAAGCCACGTTATTAGCCAGAATCAGCGCGCCGACGATCTCACCCGCCAGACGGCGGGGGAGTTTGCCGAACAGTTTAACCTGCGTCTGTTTCCGTACACCTGGGTCACCGACATCGACGCCGACGCCCACGTGGTGAACGCGAAAAATAAAACCTGGCAGTACGACAAACTGGTGCTGGCGACGGGGGCATCGGCGTTTGTGCCGCCGGTTGAGGGCCGCGAGCTGATGGTCACGCTCAACAGCCAGCAGGAGTATCAGGCCAGCGAGACCCTGTTACGCGACGCCACGCGGGTGATGATTGTCGGCGGCGGACTGATTGGCACCGAGCTGGCGATGGACTTCTGCCGGGCGGGAAAATCCGTCACCCTGGTTGACCACGCGGCCAGCATTCTGTCAGCGCTGATGCCAGCAGAAGTAAGCAGTCGCTTACAGCATCGTCTGACCGACATGGGCGTGCATCTGCTGCTGAAATCGCAGTTACAGAGCCTAAGCAAAACCGAAACCGGCATTTGTGCGACGCTCGACCGCAACCGCAGCGTGGAAGTGGGTGTGGTTATTGCGGCGACGGGGTTGCGCCCGGAAACCGCGCTGGCGCACCGCGCGGGCGCAGAGATCAATCGCGGCGTGAAGGTGGACAGCTACCTGCAAACCACCCAGCCGGACATTTATGCCCTGGGCGACTGCGCGGAAATTAACGGCCAGGTGCTGCCGTTCCTGCAACCGATTCAGTTAAGCGCCATGTTCCTGGCGAAAAACCTGCTCGGCGGCAAC
The DNA here is from genome assembly GCF_014982105.1 of Enterobacter cloacae complex sp. P18RS. NCBI lineage: Bacteria > Pseudomonadati > Pseudomonadota > Gammaproteobacteria > Enterobacterales > Enterobacteriaceae > Enterobacter > Enterobacter cloacae complex sp. P18RS. Next base: position 19,045 of record NZ_JADCKV010000012.1, read on the forward strand.
GCCCCGGTGAAATTACCCGCCATGCTGGTGAAGGTAAAAACGCCGGAACTACCGCTGCATCTCGCAGGTGAAACGCAGCGTCAGGATCTGGACTGGGAGATTGTCCTTTCGCCTCAGGGCATGGTGGCGCGCGGCACCGATACCGACGGTCAGATGCGCGCCTTTGTCGTCAGCGAAGACAGAATGAAGGAGGCCTTCGCGCTGCTGAAATCGCTACCAGCTTAACCCTCGTCATGCCGGGTGGCGCTCCGCTTACCCGGCCTACAGTACTGCCACGCTTACTTAACCTTTGGATTTTGTTGTCCACCGCCCCGATGTCCCGGGGCTTTTTTTTATCGCTACACTTTCAGCGTCAGGAGCGCACCACCAGCGCGTCATAACCGCGCCAGCGATAGTTCGCCATCGAGATCAGCCAGCAGGCGACAAACAGCCCGACCACCACAAATCCGGCGTCGCCCAGGTTATCGTTCACCGCGCCAATCAGATCCCACACGCCGCCGCTGAGGGCGAACTTGTCCATCAGCAGACCCAGCGCTTCCAGGCCGCCGATAAACAGCGCCACCACCACCGAAGTGCCGGTGATGGTCATGTTGTAGTAGAGCTTGCGCTGCGGCTTGTTAAACGCCCAGCCGTAGGCACCCACCATCAGCAGGTTATCGAGCGTATCCACCAGCGCCATGCCGCTGGCGAAGAGCGCCGGGAAGATCATGATCGACCACACCGACATCCCGCTGGAGGCGCTGGCGGCGGAGATCCCCAGCACGCCGATTTCGGTGGCGGTGTCGAACCCCAGGCCGAACAGGAAACCGACCAGGTACATCTGCCAGCTTTTATTGACGAGGCGGAAGGTTTTGCCGAACAGCCAGTTCATGACGCCGCCCTGTGCAGGCAGCGTGATGTCGCCCTGCACGGGATTGCCGTGTTTCAGCGCCTGAAAACTGCGCCAGACGCCGCGCAGGATCACCATATTCACCAGCGCCATCGCCAGCAGGAAGGTGGCGGAGACGGCGGTGCCAATCAGGCTGCCGGTTTCGTGGAGCCATGCCATGTTTTTCTGAAACGCCGTGGCGGTAGCGGCGATAGCAATGGAGGCCAGCACCACGATGGTGGAGTGTCCGAGGGAAAACCATGCGCCCACGCCGGACGGGCGCTTGCCCTGCTGCATCATCTTACGCGTCACGGTATCAATCGCGGCGATATGGTCGGCATCCACCGCATGACGCAGTCCGTAACACCAGGCCAGCAGGCTGGCCGCCATCAGCGCCGTACTGCCGCTAAAGGTGTGCCACGCCAGCCCCCAGGCCAGCAGGTTAGCCATCCCGAGAGCCAGCAGCAGGCACGCTGCACGAGGTTCATTGCGTAAAAGTCGTAACATTTTAAATCCCTTGTGAACATGATCGGGCGGCAGCAACCACCGCCTGCCCGAAGGAGATCGCTCCGTCGCCTGCGGGCAGGCGCGAAGGAAAAAGAAGCGTGAAATCAGAAAGGTAATGACGAAGGCGCGCACGCAGCAGGCGGTTGTGAAGGACGCCGCCGCTGAAGCACACCGTAGAGAGCGACCGTCGGCGGGCATGCGTTGCCGCCAGTTCGCTCAGCCCTTTTGCCAGCGCATCGTGAAAAGCCCAGGCACGCTCGCCGGGTTCCGCCCGCCAGGTAAGCCACTGTTGCCAGAACAGCGCAAGGTTATCCGTCTGGAGCGTCACCGGATGATCAACCCCTGCGCAGCGTTCGGCCAGCGCCTCCAGCCGGCACGCGGCTTCGCCCTCATAGCGTTGCGTTTCAATGCCCAGCGCACAGGCCACGGCGTCGAACAGACGACCACAGGAGGAGGCCCGCGGCGCATTGATACCGCGCGACACAGCCGTTGCCAGCAGCGGCCAGTTTTGACGCTGTACCACCTCTGTTTCCGGGTACTGCTGCCAGTCAGGTACGAACGCCAGACAGTGGGCGAGCAAATTGCGCCACGGCTGTTTTGCCGCCAGATCGCCCCCCGGCAGCGCAACGGCTGGCAGACCGCCCAGCCGTTCGCAGTCGCGATAGTTCACCCGCAGGCACTCGCCGCCCCACAGCGCGCCGTTCTCGCCCATGCCGATCCCGTCCAGCGTCAGGGCAATAACATCCCCGCCGTTGAGCGGCCAGCCATTCTCCGCCAGACACGCTGCCGCATGCGCATGATGATGCAGCACGGTCTCAACGGGCAGCGCCTGCGCCCGGGCCCACAGTCGGGCGTGATAACCCGGATGGGCATCGCACACCACGCGCTCAGGCTGAAAGGCGTAGATGTCCTGCATCGTCGAGAGCGCACTGCGCCACTGCGCCTCTACCCCCTCGTCGCTCAGATCGCCAAAATGCTGGCTCAGCACCGCCTGGTTGCCACGCACCAGGCTGAAGGTGTTTTTCATCTCCGCGCCGGTGCATAACATGGGCGGGATGTCGCGGAATCCGGCGGGCAATGTGATGGCATCCGGCACAAAACCGCGTGCGCGACGCAGCATCGTGCCCTCCTGGTCCATCACTGAATCATCCATCCGTTGCAGGATGTCGCGGTTGTGCAGCAGGAAGCCGTCAGCGATGTCACTGAGTTCTTCCAGCGCCTGCTGGTTGCTTATGGCGGGTGGATGGCCGCTGAGGTTGCCGGAGGTCATCACCAGCGGGCGCTGGCAGTCCAGCATCAGCAAATGCTGGAGCGGGTTCGCAGGCAGCATCACGCCGACCGTATCCAGCCCCGGCGCAATCTCCTCAGGAAACGCAGGAAGGCAGGCTTTTGGCGTCAGCACAATCGGCGCAGCGGGTGAACGTAACAGCGTCTGGATGGCCTCCGGCAGATCGTCCGCATGCGGGATCATCACCGCCAGCGGCCTGGTCGGGCGCTGCTTGCGTGCCCGTAATTTCCGAACCGCCTGCGGGTTAAGCGCGTCGCAGACCAGGTGAAAACCGCCCAGCCCTTTGACCGCCACAATCCCGCCGCCTTCCAGCATCGCCACCGCCGCGCTTAACGCCGATTCGCGGGTGGCAGCAGCCTCCCCGGCTCGCCACTCCAGCTGCGGTCCGCAATCCGGGCAGGCCACCGGCTGGGCGTGAAAACGCCGGTCAGCCGGGTTGCGGTACTCCGTTTCACAGGGCACACAGAGCGGGAATGGCGCCATTGACGTGGCCGGGCGGTCATAGGGCATGGCGCGAATAATGGTAAACCGCGGCCCGCAGTGGGTGCAGTTGATAAACGGGTAGCGGTAGCGACGTTCGCGGGGATCGCGCATCTCCGCCAGGCATGCGGGACAGGTGGCGGCATCCGGGACGATTTGCGTGTCCATCGCCCCGCTCTCGCTGTGGCGGATGACAAACTCATCCGGCAGCGTCCTCCAGCTGAACGGCTGCGTTTCAACGCGATCGATGCGCGCCAGCGGTGGGCAGTCCTGGCGCAGTCTCGCGGTAAAGTCACCCCCACTGCCCGCGAGACGCACCAGGACACCCTCTCCGTCGTTGCAGACGTCGCCTGCCAGCCCCAGCTGGTGCGCAAGCTGCCAGACGAAGGGACGAAATCCTACCCCCTGCACCTTGCCGCGCACCCGAAGCTGTACGCCGTTAACGCGCATCGCAATTTAAAACAGCAGCGATGACGAGGTGTCGAACGCCGCGCGGCGGCGTTTTTCGGCACTCATCTGTTCGAGCTTGTCGCGATCGACGCAGACCAGCGCATGCGTCGGACAGGCTTCCATACACGCCGGACCGGCATCGCGGTGGTAGCAGAGGTCACATTTATTGGCTTCGGCTTTCTCCGCGCGTACGCTCAGCCCGATACCGCTGTTGCGCACTACCGGGCGAACCACCACCTCCATCGCGCCATACGGACACGCCACCACACAGGTTTTGCACCCGATGCAGCGCTCCTGCATCACATGCACGAAGCCTTTCTCGCGCTTAATCGCCCCGTTCGGACAGACGTTGGCGCACGGCGCGTCTTCGCACTGGCGACAGATAGCGGCGGTAGAAATATTCACGCCTTTAATGACGTGGATGCGCGGCAGGAAGGTATCAGGGGTGAGAGAGGCGCAATCCTGCTCTGCCTGATGGGACACCACGCACGCCACTTCACAGGTACGGCAACCAATGCATTTGCTGGCATCGGCCATAATAAAACGGTTCATCTGCTTCTCCGGCATAACTGTTATGCGCGAAGCTATTCATAAACCGTGCCAATATTTAATGAATTGATTTTATAGGGAAATTTAAAAGAGAAGGATCTGTCATCGTCATTAGTGACGATGACAGATGTCGACGTCAGCGATGCGGGCCGTCAATGACGGAGTCGCGCAGGATAAGCTCGCCGGAGAAGGTTTGCTGAGGCTTAAACTCACCGCCGTCGAGCATGAAAATCATACGGCTGATGGTCTCCTGAATCATCTCCGTTACTGGAATACGCACGCTGGAGAGGGACGGCACGATATAGGGCGCGATTGCCACATCGTCAAAGCCGATGACGGACACTGCGCCCGGCGTGGCGACGCCGCTCTCGTGCAGCTGCCTGATGGCGCCAATCGCCATGTCGTCGTTACTCGCCACCAGCGCGGTAAACGTTTCGCCGCGGGTGAGCAACTGAGAGACCGCCGCCGCGCCGCTGGCCGGGTTCCACTTCCCTTCGGCGATCAGCGCGTCGCGAACTGCAATCCCGTGCTGCGCCAGCGCGTCCTTGTAGCCGGAAAGACGCTCCACCCCGGTGGGGGAATCCAGCGAACCGGTGATAATCGCAATCTCCCGGTGGCCTTTCGCAATCAGCTGCGATACCGCGTCCTGACACGACGCTTTATGATCGGACCAGACGCTGTGACTGCTGTTTTTCCGCAAACGGCGGTTGAGCACCATGATCGGCTGCTCGCATTTCTCAATGATCTCGTCCAGCGCTTCCACGCTCAGAAAACGCGGATAGATGATTACCGCGTCGCAGCGCATGTCGAGCAGGTACTGGATCGCCTCGCGCTCCTCTTCGGCGCTGTGCTTGCCGTCCGCCAGGATCAGCTGACGCCCCTTCTCTTCCGTCATCCGCGCGGCGTTAAACAGCAGCTCGCTAAAGTAGACCCCATGGTACAGGGTGTTCGTCACCACCAGCCCCAGGGTCTGGGTGCGTTTGGTCGCCAGGTTTCGCGCCAGCAGATTGGGGCGATACCCGCTCTCTTCGATGGCCTGAAACACGCGGTCTTTCGTCTCCTGGCTGACGTAACCGTTCCCCGACAGTACCCGGGAGACCGTCGCTTTTGATACGCCTGCCCGCTTCGCCACTTCCAGCATCGTGGTCATATTATTATTCCGTCTGAACCTGATGGGCGCAGTGTACTGCACCGCAGAAAAATTGTCGCAGCGGCGTTATCACGCTTTTTACGGCCACGAGTGATCGTCATCACGAAACGAAAAAATGCATAAAAAGTGGTCTTGTTTCATTAAAAGAAACTCATGATGATTATGTGAAACCGGTTTCCTACATTTCACACAACGATAACAGGATCACATCCGATGGCAAAAAATTACGCTGCGCTGGCGACCGACGTCGTTAGCGCGCTGGGCGGCAAAGAGAACATCGTCGCCGTCACCCACTGTATGACGCGACTGCGCTTCGTCCTGAAAGACGAAAGTCTCACCGACGCCGCACGCCTGAAAAGCATCAGCGGCGTGCTCGGCGTGGTGCGCAACGACAACCAGTGTCAGGTGATCATCGGCAACACCGTGTCCCAGGCATACCGTGAAGTGGTGAGCCTGCTGCCCGCTAACCTGCAACCTGCCGTAGCGGAAGGTCCACAAAAGCTCACGCTGCGCCGGATTGGCGCCGGGATCCTCGACGCGCTGATCGGCACCATGTCTCCGCTGATCCCGGCGATCATCGGCGGGTCGATGGTCAAGCTGCTGGCGATGATCCTTGAGATGACCGGCGTGCTGGGCAAAGGCGACCCGACGCTTACGATCCTGACCGTTATCGGCGATGGCGCGTTCTTCTTCCTGCCGCTGATGGTGGCGGCGTCCGCGGCGGTGAAGTTCAAAACCAACATGTCGCTGGCAATCGCCATCGCGGGCGTTCTGGTTCACCCGAGCTTTATCGAGCTGATGGCGAAAGCCGCGCAGGGCGAGCACGTTGAGTTCGCCTTCATTCCGGTGACGGCGGTGAAATACACCTACACGGTGATCCCCGCCCTGGTGATGACCTGGTGCCTGTCATACATCGAACGCTGGGTGGATCGCATTACCCCGGCGGTGACCAAAAACTTCCTCAAGCCGATGCTGATCGTGCTGATTGCCGCCCCGCTCGCCATCGTACTGATTGGCCCGCTCGGGATCTGGATCGGCAGCGCCATCTCCGCGCTGGTCTACACCATTCACGGCTATCTGGGCTGGCTCTCCGTTGCCATTATGGGCGCGCTGTGGCCGCTGCTGGTGATGACCGGGATGCACCGCGTGTTTACGCCGACCATCATCCAGACCATTGCCGAAACGGGCAAAGAAGGGATGGTGATGCCGTCGGAGATCGGCGCCAACCTGTCGCTCGGCGGTTCGTCGCTGGCGGTGGCGTGGAAAACCAAAAATCCGGAGCTGCGCCAGACGGCGCTGGCCGCGGCGGCCTCCGCCATCATGGCGGGCATCTCTGAACCGGCCCTGTACGGCGTAGCGGTACGCCTGAAGCGTCCGCTGATTGCGAGCCTGATCAGCGGCTTTATCTGCGGCGCGGTGGCAGGCATGGCAGGCCTTGCCAGCCATTCGATGGCGGCGCCGGGGCTGTTTACCAGCGTGCAGTTCTTCGACCCGGCCAACCCGATGACCATCGTCTGGGTGTTTGGCGTGATGGGTCTGGCGGTAGTGCTGTCGTTCGTGCTAACCCTGCTGTTAGGGTTTGAGGATATCCCGGTAGAAGACGAAGCCGAAAAAGCACGCGCCCTGCAAACCGCACCGGTACAGAACAAAGCAGCAGAAGCATAAACTGAAAGCGAGGTAAGAATGTCTGTTTTTCCACAAGGATTTTTATGGGGCGGCGCGCTTGCCGCCAACCAGAGTGAAGGGGCTTACCGTGAAGGCGGCAAAGGACTGACGACGGTCGACATGATCCCCCACGGCGCAAACCGTCTGGCGGTAAAAGTCGGCAAGGAAAAACGGTTTTCGTTGCGGGACGACGAATTCTACCCGAGCCACGAGGCGATTGATTTTTACCATCGCTACAAAGAAGACATCGCCCTGATGGCGGAGATGGGCTTCACGGTGTTCCGCACCTCGATTGCCTGGAGCCGCCTCTACCCGAACGGCGACGAACCGCTGCCGAATCAGGAAGGCATTGCCTTCTACCGCGCGGTGTTCGAGGAGTGTAAAAAGTACAACATCGAGCCGCTGGTGACGCTCTGCCACTTCGACGTGCCGATGCACCTGGTGACGGAGTACGGCTCCTGGCGCAACCGTAAGATGGTGGATTTCTTCGCCCGCTACGCCCGCACCTGCTTCGAGGCGTTTAACGGGCTGGTGAAATACTGGCTAACCTTCAACGAAATCAACATCATGCTGCACAGCCCGTTCTCCGGCGCGGGGCTGGTATTTGAAGAAGGTGAAAACGAAGATCAGGTGAAATACCAGGCCGCGCACCACGAGCTGGTGGCGAGCGCGCTGGCGACCAAAATTGCCCACGAGGTGAACCCGGAAAACCAGGTCGGTTGTATGCTGGCGGGCGGCAATTTTTACCCCTGGTCCTGCAAGCCGGAAGACGTGTGGATGGCGCTGGAAAAAGACCGCGAGAACCTGTTCTTTATCGACGTGCAGGCGCGCGGCAGCTATCCGGCTTACTCTGCCCGCGTGTTCCGCGAGAAAGGCGTGGTGATTGTGAAAGACCCGGGCGACGATGAACTGCTGAAAAACACCGTCGACTTTGTCTCGTTCAGCTATTACGCCTCGCGCTGCGCGTCGGCGGACATGAACGCGGGAAACACCAGCGCGGCGAACATCGTGAAGTCCCTGCGCAACCCGCATATTCAGGTGAGCGAATGGGGCTGGGGCATTGACCCGCTCGGCCTGCGCATCACTATGAACATGATGTACGACCGCTACCAGAAGCCGCTGTTCCTGGTGGAAAACGGCCTTGGAGCGAAGGACGTCATTGATGAAAACGGCGAGATCAACGACGACTACCGAATCAGCTACCTGCGCGAGCATATTCGCGCGATGGCTGATGCGATTGAGGACGGCGTACCGCTGCTGGGCTACACCACCTGGGGCTGCATTGACCTTGTCTCGGCCTCAACGGGGGAAATGAGCAAGCGCTACGGGTTTGTGTACGTCGACCGGGACGACGCCGGGAACGGCACGCTGGACCGCAAGCGCAAGAAATCATTCTGGTGGTATAAGAAGGTGATTGCGAGTAACGGGGGGGATCTGGAGTAGCCTGTTGCCCTCACCCCAGCCCTCTCCCACAGGGAGAGGGGGATGGGTTTGGTAGGCCGGGTAAGGCGAAGCCGCCACCCGGCACTGCTCAGAGCTGAGAAAATCCCCCATCCCCAACCCACCCGGCAAGCCGTGAATAGACCACGTCCACCGCCTCTTTCACCGGCGGCGTCATCGGGTAATAGAACCCGACAATGTCCGGCTGAATGCCCAGAAACAGCACCTCGCCCACGTCGTCTTTAATCTGATCCACCAGATAGTTGAGAGGCATGTTGTGGGTGGTCATCATAAACATCTCGGCGATGTCGTCCGGGTCAATCAGGCGGATCTCGCCGGGGTTGAGCCCCATATCGGTGGCATCGACGATTAACAGCCTGTCCGGGCGCAGTTCACGAATGGCCACCACGTCGTTTTCCGGCGCGCTGCCGCCGTCAATCACCACCCAACTGCCCGGCGGGTTCGCAGCGCACTTTTCCGCCAGCAGCGGGCCCGCGCCGTCGTCGCCCATCATGCTGTTGCCGACACACAGTAAAACGTCAGTCACGTAATCTCCTCACCATCAGGTAGATGGCGCTCTCCTGATGAATATCGTGCAGCATGCCGAGCAGCGTTTTGCTCCACGCCTGCTGCGCCGGGGTTTGTACGCTCAGCGCCGCGTCAAAGGCGTTAGCGAGCATCGTGATGTGGTTGGCGTCGATCACGATCTCGCCGTACTTCGGCACGCCCTCCATCTTGCGCCGCGCCGCGCTGCCCTCCTCCAGCGTGGCGATCCACGCCAGGTATTCCGGCCACGGGCAGCTCAGCGCCGTTTCAAGGCAGTCGATCACCCCGAGGTGGTGCCCAATCGCCAGGCTGTAATAGACCACCTGCTGCGCCGCATCCGGCGTGGCATCGTTCTCATCAATAAACTTACGGCTCAGCTGGCTGAACACCACCGTTTCACTCATCGGATACGCGCCTCATCCACAATGCTGTTCAGGTTCGCCACGATCTCATTGAGACGCGGATCGTTCTCGGCCTCCAGCCAGCGCGCTACCTGATGGTCGCCCTGGCCCAGCAGACGCAGGTAATCGTCGGCAATCTGGCGTCCGTAGCGGTAGCCCGCCAGCCTGCGCGCCGTGCGGTCGATCTTCACCCGCAGCGGCTGCACCATATCCGGGTGCAGGAGAGTGGCTGGCTGGTTGTCCAGCTCGCCCGGCTCACGAGCGTGGATCTTCTGCTCCAGCAGGCCGAGCGCCATGGCAAAACCGTACAGCGTGGCGGCGGGCGTCGGCGGGCAGCCCGGAATGTAGACGTCCACCGGCACGATTTTGTCGGTGCCGCCCCAGACGCAGTAAAGATCGTGGAAGATGCCGCCGCTGTTGCCGCAGGCGCCGTAGGAGATACAGATTTTCGGATCCGGCGCAGACTGCCAGGCGCGCAGCGCAGGCGAACGCATCGCGCGGGTGACCGCGCCGGTGAACAGCAGGATATCCGCATGGCGCGGGGACGGCACCACTTTGATGCCGAAGCGTTCGGCGTCAAACAGCGGCGACAGCGTAGCGAAGATCTCAATCTCGCAGCCGTTGCAGCCGCCGCAGTCCACGCGATAGACGTAGGCCGAGCGTTTGATTTTTTTCAGCAGCGACGCCTTCATGCTGGCGATGGACTCCTCCACCGTCAGCGGCACCGGAATGCCGTTAGCGTCGCGCGGGCCGAGTAAGTTTTCCATCAGCTGGCCTCTCTCATATGGCGGGTTAAATCGATGCGGTCAGACGGCAGCAGGCACTTCTGACGCTTGCACTCCGGGCAGGTTTCGAAGCTTTCACGGTGATGCTCCGCGCGGACGTCGCCGTTGTGCTTCAGCAGCGCGATGGCGTAGTCGATCTCTTTTTGCACGGCGAACGGACGCTTGCAGACGCGGCAGTTGCACAGCGCAAAGCGCGACTGCTGGAGGAAATCCTCTTTTTTCCACACCGCCAGCTCGTACTCCTGAGACAGGCGAATGGCGACCGTCGGGCAGACCTCCTCGCAGCGGCCGCAGAAGATGCAGCGCCCGAGGTTAAACTGCCAGGCCAGCTCGCCGGTTTTGAGATCCGTTTCCACCGTTAAGGCATTCGACGGGCAGGCGTTGACGCAGGCCGCGCAGCCGATGCACTGCTGTGGGTTGTGCTCCGGCTTGCCGCGAAAGTTTTTATCCACCGGGATCGGCTCCAGCGGATAACTGCTGGTCTGCGCGCCGGTTTTGATCACTTTTTTGATGAAGGTAAACATGGCGAATCCTTATTTCAGCGGCGAGTTCTTACGCTCGATGCTGTAGCGCTCAAGCTCTTTGTACGGCACCACCTGGCTTTTCTTCTTGCGCACGTCCACGACGGTCATGCGGTCGGTGCAGGAGTAGCACGGGTCGAGGCTGCCGATGATCAGCGGCGCGTCAGAGACCGTATTGCCGCGCAGCATGTAGCGCAGGGTTGGCCAGTTGGCGTAGGTCGCCGCGCGGCAGCGCCAGCGGTAGAGCTTCTGGTTGTCGCCGGTCATGCTCCAGTGGATGTCGTCCCCGCGCGGCGCTTCGGCAAAGCCGAGGGCAAAGCGGTTTGGAATGTAGGTGAAGCCTTCCACCATCAGCGGGCCGCCCGGCAGATTATCGAGGCCGTAGTCGATCATGTTCAGCGCGGTGAATACCTCGTTGATGCGCACCTTCACACGGGAGATGACGTCGCAGCCCTGCTCGCTGTGCACGGTCATCGGCAGCAGGCCGTAGCCGACAAACGGGTGATCGGCGCGGGTATCACGGGCGTGGCCGCTGGCGCGCACCATCGGGCCGACGTTGCTGAAGTCGCGGGCGATTTCCGGGTCAAGACGACCAATCCCGACGGTGCGCTGCTCAATGTTTGGCGTGCTGAGCAGCATGTCCACCAGCTCCTGCACGTCCCGCCGCATCTGCTGCGCCAGCTGGCGGGTCTGGATCATGTCGTCTTTCAGCAGGTCGCGGCGGATCCCGCCGATCAGGTTCAGGCCGTAGGTTTTACGCGCCCCGGTAAGGATCTCCGCCATCTTCATCGACGCCTCGCGCACGCGGAAGAACTGCATAAACCCGGAGTCAAAGCCGACGAAGTGGCAGGCCAGGCCGAGGTTGAGCAGGTGCGAGTGCAGGCGCTCCACCTCCAGCAGAATGGCGCGGATCATCTGCGCGCGTTCCGGCACCACGATCCCCATGCCGTTTTCCACCGAGGTGGTGTAGGCGGTGCTGTGGGCAAAGCCGCAGATGCCGCACACGCGGTCAGAGAGGAACGTGACTTCGTTGTAGCCCATGCGGGTCTCCGCCAGCTTCTCCATGCCGCGGTGGACGTAGAACAGGCGGTAGTCGGCGTCGATAATGTTCTCGCCGTCGACGAACAGGCGGAAGTGGCCCGGTTCGTCGGAGGTAACGTGCAGCGGGCCAATCGGCACCACGTTATTCTTCTTGCTGCCCAGCTCGTTGATGAACTCGTAGGTTTCGCTGTCGGTGGTCGGGGCCGGGCGCTGGCGATAGTCCATGCTGTCCTTGCGCAGCGGATAGAGTTCATCCGGCCAGTCGTCCGGCAGCACCAGGCGACGCTCGTCAGGCAGGCCAACCGGCACCAGACCATACATGTCGCGCACTTCGCGCTCGCCCCAGACGGCGGCAGGCACGCGCGGCGTGACGGAGGGGTATTCCGGTTTAGCCGGATCGACCTCTACGCGCACGGTGAGCCAGCACTTCTCCCCCTGCTCCATCGACATCACGTAGTACACCGCATAGTTGCCACACAGCTGACGCTCGTCGTTGCCGAACAGCACTGACAGCCAGCCGCCCTGCTGGTAATAGAGAAACTCCACCACTTCCGGCAGATAGTTCACCTTAATGGTGACGGTGATCTGGTCTTTGGTTTGCCAGGACTCCTCCAGCACCACGCCCGGGAAAGCCTGATGCAACGCGGCGAGATACTGCTGACCTTTCTTTTCTTCAGACATAAACACTCTCTTTAATCACGCCACCAGCAAGGAGACGAACGCTAAAAATGCAAAACCAAAACCGGCCCAGGTGATGCGTGACGTTTCAACAAAACGCAGGCGCGCCATGCTGTTTTCAAACAGGGCAATCACCAGCACGCCGATAAGCAGCTTGAGCACAGCCACCACCACGGCCAGCAGCAGGCCGCCCGCAGAGAAGTGCGTCATCTGCCCCCACGGGAAGAAAACGCCGACGAACATCTGCAACACCACCAGCTGCTTGAGGCTGATGCCCCACTTCAGCACCGCAAAGCCGTAGCCGCTGTATTCGGTGAGCGGCCCCTCCTGTAATTCCTGCTCCGCTTCCGCGAGATCGAACGGCAACTTGCCCATCTCGATAAAGGTGGCGAACGCGCAGGCGCAGAGCGCCAGCACCAGCGGGAGAGAACGTGAAACCGGCCAGTGGTAAACGGTGTCGGTGATAAAACTGATATGGGTCGAGCCTGCAACCTGTGCGGCAACCCACAGCCCCAGCAGCAGAATTGGCTCAACCAGCACGCCGAGCATCGCCTCGCGGCTGGCGCCGATACCCGTAAACGGGCTGCCGGTATCCAGACCCGCAATCGCAAAGAAGAAACGCGCGATGGCGAAGAGGTAGATCAGCGTAATCAGATCGCCCAGCACCGGCAGCGGCGAGCCCACCGTCACTACCGGCAGCGCGGTGGCGATGGTCAGCATCACGCCCACCATCACAAACGGCGTCAGGCGGAACACCCAGCCTGCGGCGTCCGGCGCGACGCTCTGACGGGAAAGCAGTTTGAAGAGATCGCGGTACTCCTGGAGCACGCCAGGCCCGCGACGGTTGTGCAGCCGGGCGCGCGCCACGCGCGTGATGCCCGACAGCAGCGGCGCGGCTGCGAACAGCACCAGCGCCTGAAGAATTGCCAGTAACAGACTCATGTCAGGCTCCTCGTGAAATGACAATCACCACCAGCACCGCCAGCTCGATCAGCGCCAGGCGGCGGAACAGCACGGGCACGGCGGCACCCTGCCAGCCCGGCACCCAGCCCACCGGGTTCAGCCAATGGCGCAGCTTCAGCACGGCGGCGAAGTTCTCCTTCACCGGCATAGCGAAACCGTGGGCGGTGATGACCATCGACTGCTCATGTTCGTAGCCGCAGGCCCACGCCGCGCCGCGCGAGCGGGAGGCGAGACGGTCGCGTCTGAAGAACAGCATCAGCACGAACGGCAGGAGCGGCGCGGCAATCAGCAGCAGCGCCATCATCGGCTGGGAAACGACGGTATGCGCCGTGACCAGCGGCAGCGGAATGGCGTGGCCCAGCAGCGGCAGCAACCACGGCGCGGCGACGCCGCCCGCGATGCAGCACAGCGCCAGTGCGACCACGCTTACGCCCATCAGTAGCGGTGCGCAGCAGGCGTTCTCAGCCTCACGCGTACGCGGTGCGCCCAGGAAGGTGACGCCGTAAACCTTCGCCATACACATCACTGCCAGCGCGCCGGTGATCGCCAGGCCCACCGCCAGCAGCGGGCCGAGTAAACGCCCGATAAACGCCTCGCTCTGGCCGAGGGCGAAGAAGGACTGATAAATCACCCACTCGCCGGCAAAGCCGTTCAGCGGCGGCAGCGCAGCCATCGCCATCAGCCCGACCAGCATCGCCAGCGAAATGACGGGCATTTTTTTGCCAATCCCGCCGAGCTTTTCAATATCGCGGTGCCCGGTGCGGAACCAGACGCTGCCCGCACCGAGGAACAGGGTGCTTTTAAACAGACTGTGGTTGATAAGGTGATACAGACCGCCAATAAACCCGGCGGCAATCAGCGCCGGCTGGTTGAGCGCCAGCCCGGTGACGCCCGCGCCCATGCCGAGCAGGATAATCCCGATGTTCTCCAGGGTGTGGTACGCCAGCAGACGCTGGATGTTGTGCTCCATCAGCGCGTACAGCCCGCCGACGAACGCGGTGATCATCCCCGCAATCAGCAGCGCCACGCCCCACCACAGCGGCGGCTGACCGCCCGTCAGGGTTATCATCAGGATGCCGAACAGACCGACCTTCATCACCACGGTGGAGAACAGCGCAGCGGCCGGGGCTGAGGCATTGGCATGCGCCTGCGGCACCCAGCCGTGCAGCGGGATAATCCCGGCCAGCAGGCCAAAACCGACTACGCCCAACAGCCAGACGTCGTTGCCCAGCGGCTGACCGTTAAGCGCGGCAAAATCCAGCGTGCCGAAACGCTGCCACACCAGCCAGCAGGCCAGCGCCAGCAGCAGCGTACCGAGACGTCCGAGCGCAAACCACAGCTTGCCGGAGGCGCTGCATCCGGTCAGGAACACGCCGCACAGGGCCATGATTTCTGCCATCACCACCAGCGCGCCGAGGTTGCTGGCGATAACAGTACAGACCGCGGCGGCCATCAACAGGTTAACCAGCAGGCCGTTGGCTTTGGTGTGCTGATGTCGGTGCCAGTCGATATTAAACAGGCTGATAAACAGCCCGCACAGGCCAAAGGTTATCAGCCAGATGGCGTTCAGCGGCGTAAGCTCAACGGCGTGGTGAATCAGCGGGATGAGGGTGTCAACAGACTGGCCGTCGATCAGGACAACCCCGCCCGCCGCCAGCGTCATCAGGCTGCCGACCGCCCCGCCGATACCGGCGATCACCCCGCTCAGCGTTTTATGGAAGGAGAGAAGCAGCGCCAGGACAGCGGCGGCGGCAAACCAGGCCACACCGCTGGTCATCATAACTATCGCGTTCATTTCGCCCCCTCGTTAAGCGCCCGCAGCAGCGAAAGATCGCCGACGTCGGTATTGATGGTCAGCTCGCGCTTGCGTTTGCTGGTGCGAGCGATGTCGCGGATGTTGACCAGGACCAGCGCCCGGGTCGGGCAGGTCCGCACGCAGGCCGGACCCTGCTCATCGAAGCTGCACAGATCGCACTTCACCGCAACGGCGCGAATGCCCGGCACCCAGTCCAGCAGCGTACTCACGCGTGCCGGAGCCGGTGGCGCAGGCGGCGCTTTCGCAGTATTAGCATTCGCCGGAATATGCAGCGGACGGCTGCCGGAAAACTCAATGGCGCCGAACGGACAGGCGATGCCGCACAGCTTGCAGCTCACGCACAGGCTTTCGTTCAGCTGTACCGCGCCGTCAACGCGGGTGATGGCATTGACAGGACAGACGCCCGCGCACGGGGCGTCTTCACAGTGGTGACAGAGCTGCGGGGCAGACTCTTTCTCATTACGCATGACGCGCAGGCGCGGCATGGACTGTAGCCCGTGCAGGCGGTGCGTTTCCGAACACGCCGCCTCACAGGTCCGACAGCCAATACAGACCGTCGAGTCAGCAATTACAAAACGGTTCACCGGGTCATCCTCTGGTGATGGTCATTTTTGACGAAAAAAAACTGTCTTATCGACACTTCTCGACACTCGTTTTTCAGGCCACGTTCGCGGAGGATTTTCCGTCGATCAGCTGTTTCAGGTTGACTGGCCTGTCATGCTCAACGGCGGCGTAGAGGCCGTTGTAAACCGGCGCGATTTTCTCCAGATAGTGCTCCAGCACCTGCTGGCGATCGCGGTTGCTGACGTGACCGTCCACCATGCCGTCCGCCATCAGCTGCGCCCGGGCGATGCAGTGCCTGTCGCCCTCTTTCGTCTCGACGTAGTACTCAATCGTGTGGCTGTTGAAGGTCTCCGCCAGGGTGACGTAAATCGTAAAGTGACCGAACAGTACAAAACGCATATCCCCCTGCGCCGCACAGCTCATGGCGTGATGCAGATGGGCCTTCGACAGCGTGATCCCCTGGATCAGTGAATTGCAGTACAGGTGCCATTGCTCCTGGAGCTGCTGATGACGTTGCGCGATGTAATCCGCTTTTTCGCTAATTTCCCAAATAGTCATAAAAGGTATCCGGTTAATGGAGTTAGCGGCTGTTAAGCAGATTTCGTGCCAGTTTTTAATTTATTGATTTAAATGGATTTTAAAGAGATGTGCACTGTCACCGCCGCAGTGTCGACGTGTCATTTCGACAGCGTTGACATCGTCACGCCGTAACGCAAATCAAGCTGGCACCGTTATTGCATTGAAGGGGCAATTCATTAAGGAGGCGTCATGCACGAAATCACCCTCTGCCAGCGGGCACTGGAACTTATCGAACAGCAGGCAGTGCAAAACCACGCGAAACGCGTCACCGGCGTCTGGATGAAGGTCGGGGCGTTTTCCTGCGTCGAGACCAGCGCCCTCACCTTCTGTTTTGAGCTGGTGTGCCGCGGCACGCTGGCGGAAGGGTGCGAGCTGCATATCGACGAGCAGCAGGCGGAGTGCTGGTGCGAGCAGTGTCAGCAGTACGTCACGCTGCTGTCATCGAAGGTACAGCGCTGTCCGCAGTGCCAGAGCAGCGGGCTGCGCATCGTGGCGGATGACGGTATGCAGATCCAACGCCTCGAAATCGAGAAGGAGTAATGTATGTGTAGTACCTGCGGTTGCGCTGAAGGCAACCTGTATATAGAAGGGGATGAACACCGTCCCCACTCCGCGTTTCGCTCCGCGCCCTTTTCTCCTGCCCCGCGTCCCGCGGCGGCCCTGACCGGCATCACCTTTGCCCCGCAGCGTTCCGACGCGGGCGACCTCCATTACGGCCACGGCGAAGCGGGTACGCACGCGCCGGGCATCAGCCAGCGCCAGATGCTGGAGGTGGAGATCAACGTGCTGGACAAAAATAACCAGCTCGCCGCCCGCAATCGCGCCCGCTTTGCCGCGCGCGAACAGCTGGTGCTGAACCTGGTCTCCAGCCCCGGCTCCGGCAAAACCACGCTGCTGACCGAAACCCTTAAGCGTCTGAACGAACACGTCTCCTGCGCCGTGATCGAAGGTGACCAGCAAACGGTAAACGACGCGGCGCGCATCCGCGAAACCGGTACGCCTGCGATTCAGGTCAACACCGGGAAAGGGTGCCACCTGGACGCGCAGATGATTGCCGACGCCGCCCCGCGCCTGCCGCTGGCGGATAACGGTATCCTGTTTATTGAAAACGTCGGCAACCTGGTTTGCCCGGCAAGCTTCGACCTCGGCGAGCGGCATAAAGTGGCGGTGCTCTCCGTGACCGAAGGGGAAGACAAGCCGCTGAAATATCCGCATATGTTTGCCGCCGCCTCCCTCATGCTGCTGAACAAGGTCGACCTGCTGCCGTACCTGAATTTCGACGTGGATAAGTGCCTGGCTTACGCACGGGAAGTGAACCCGGACATTGAGATCCTGCTGGTTTCCGCCACGCGCGGCGACGGGATGGACGCCTGGCTGAACTGGCTGGAGAACGAACGATGTGCATAGGCGTCCCCGGACAAATTTATTCCATCGACGGCAATCAGGCCAAAGTGGAGGTCTGCGGCATCCTGCGCGATGTCGACCTGACGCTGGTAGGCAGCCACGATGAGACCGGCGCAACGCGTCTCGGCCAGTGGGTGCTGGTCCACGTGGGTTTTGCCATGAGCGTGATTAATGAGGAAGAAGCCCGCGACACGCTGGATGCGCTACAGAATATGTTTGACGTCGAACCGGACGTGGGCGCCCTGTTGTATGGGGAGGAACGTTAACACATGCGTTACGTTGATGAATATCGCGCGCCTGAGCAGGTGTTGCAGCTTATCGATCGCCTGAAGACCCGCGCCTCGCTGCTGGACTACACGAAAGAAAAACCGCTGCGGATCATGGAGGTGTGCGGCGGACACACCCACGCCATCTTTAAATTTGGCCTCGACCAGCTGCTGCCGGAGAATATCGAGTTTATCCACGGCCCCGGCTGCCCGGTGTGCGTGCTGCCGATGGGGCGCATCGACAGCTGTCTCGACATCGCCAGCCGTCCCGGTGTGATTTTTTGCACCTTTGGCGACGCCATGCGCGTACCGGGAAAGAATGGCTCGCTGCTCCAGGCGAAGGCGCGCGGCGCGGACGTGCGGATCGTCTACTCACCGATGGATGCCCTGACGCTGGCGATGGCTAATCCTGAGCGTAAGGTCGTCTTTTTCGGGCTGGGTTTTGAAACCACCATGCCCGCCACCGCCATTACCCTCCAGCAGGCGAAAGCCCGCAACGTCACTAACTTTTACTTTTTCTGCCAGCACATCACGCTTATTCCCACGCTGCGCAGCCTGCTTGAAGCGCCGGATAACGGTATCGACGCGTTTCTGGCGCCAGGCCACGTCAGCATGGTGATCGGCACAGAAGCCTACGGTTTTATCGCTGAACAGTACAATCGTCCGTTAGTGGTGGCTGGTTTCGAGCCACTTGATCTACTGCAAGGCGTGACCATGCTGGTTGAGCAGAAAATAGCGGCCCTGAGTGCGGTGGAAAATCAGTATCGCCGCGTGGTGCCCGATGCAGGTAACAGACGGGCACAGCAGGCCATAGCCGACGTGTTTAGCGTCGAAGGCTACAGCGAGTGGCGCGGACTGGGGCTGATTGCCGAATCCGGCGTGCACCTGACGCCCACGTATCGCGCCTTCGACGCCGAAGCGCATTTCCGCCCGCAGCCGCAGCAGGTGTGCGACGATCCCCGCGCCCGCTGTGGCGACGTACTCACCGGCAAATGCAAACCTCATCACTGCCCGTTATTTGGCAACGCCTGTAACCCGCAAACCGCGTTTGGCGCGCTGATGGTCTCTTCCGAAGGGGCATGCGCCGCGTGGTATCACTATCGCAACCAGGAGTGTGAAGCATGAACACGGTGGAAATGGCGCACGGAAGCGGTGGACAGGCGATGCAGCAGTTGATTAACCGGCTGTTTATGGAAGCCTTTAATAACCCCTGGCTCGCCGAGCAGGAAGATCAGGCGCGTATTGACCTCGCGGCCCTGACCGCCCACGGTGACAGGCTGGCGTTCTCTACCGACAGCTACGTGATTGACCCGCTGTTCTTCCCGGGAGGCGATATCGGCAAGCTCGCCGTCTGCGGCACGGCAAACGACGTGGCCGTCAGCGGCGCGATCCCCCGCTACCTCTCCTGCGGGTTTATCCTCGAAGAAGGGTTACCAATGGAGACGCTCACGGCGGTGGTCAACAGCATGGCGCACACCGCCCGCGAGGCGGGGATCGCCATCGTCACCGGGGATACCAAGGTGGTGCAGCGCGGCGCGGCGGATAAGCTCTTCATAAACACCGCCGGGATGGGGGCGATCCCTGCCGACATTCACTGGGGCGCGCAGCAGCTTTGCGCAGGCGACGTGCTGATTGTCAGCGGCACGCTGGGCTGCCACGGGGCAACCATCCTGAACCTGCGCGAAGGCCTGGGGCTGGATGGCGAGCTGCGCAGTGACTGCGCGGTACTCACGCCGCTGATCCAGACGCTGCGCGACATGCCGGGCGTAAAAGCCCTGCGCGACGCCACGCGGGGCGGCGTGAATGCCGTGGTGCACGAGTTCGCGGCAAGCTGCGGCTGCGGGATTGAGCTGACCGAGCGCGGCCTGCCCGTTAAGCCCGCCGTGCGCGGGCTGTGCGAGCTACTAGGTCTAGACCCGCTTAACTTTGCCAATGAGGGCAAGCTGGTGATCGGCGTGGAACGCGCGGCGGCGGAAGCCGTACTTGCACAGCTGCGCACGCATCCTTTAGGGAAAGACGCGGCCATCATCGGCGACGTGGTTGAGCGCAAAGGGGTGCGCCTGACCGGGCTTTACGGCGTGAAGCACACGCTGGATCTGCCGCACGCTGAACCGTTACCCCGAATTTGCTAGACCGCGCCAAAAGCGGTCAGCGCTGAATTTCTCTTTTTGCCAGTTTCTATTGGAAAGCAACAATGCCGTATACACCGATGAGCGATCTTGGACAGCAGGGCCTGTTTGACATCACGCGCACACTTTTACAACAGCCCGATCTCGGCGCGCTGAGCGATGCCCTGACGCGGCTGGTCAGGCAATCAGCGCTGGCGGACAGCGCCGCCATTGTGCTCTGGCATAGCGCAACCCACCGCGCGAGCTATTTCTCAACGCGTGATAACGGCAAAATCTTCGAATATGAAGATGAAACGTTTCTGGCCCACGGTCCGGTGCGGCGTATCCTCTCCCGCCCGGAAGCGCTGCACTGCAATTTTGACCAGTTTCGCCAGGCCTGGCCGAAGCTGGCAGAGAGCAATCTTTACCACCCGTTCGGCCACTACAGCATGCTGCCGCTGGCGGTGGAAGGGCAAATTTTTGGCGGCTGCGAGTTTATCCGCGATACCGACCAGCCCTGGAGCGAGGCGGAGTACGAACGCCTGCACACCTTTACCCAGATTGTGGCCGTTGTCGCGGAGCAGATCCAAAGCCGCGTCACCAATAACGTGGACTACGACCTGCTGAGCCGCGAGCGCGATAACTTCCGCATTCTGGTTGCCATCACCAACGCCGTGCTCTCCCGCCTGGACATGGATGAGTTGGTCAGCGAAGTGTCAAAAGAGATCCATCACTATTTTAAAATCGATGCCATCAGCATTGCGCTACGCGGCAACCGGAAAGGCAAGCTGAACATCTACTCCACCCACTACCTTGATGAAGCCAACCCGGCGCACGAGCAGAGCGAAGTGGATGAAGCGGGAACGCTGTCCGAGCGGGTATTTAAAAGCAAAGAGATCCTGCTGCTCAATCTCAATGAACAGGATCCGGTAGCCCCCTACGAGCGGATGTTGTTCAACACCTGGGGCAACAAGATCCAGACCCTGTGCCTGCTGCCGCTGATGTCCGGCAACACCATGCTCGGCGTGCTTAAACTGGCGCAGTGCGATGAGGCCGTATTTACCACCGCCAACCTGAAGCTGCTGCGCCAGATCGCCGAGCGTATCTCCATTGCGCTGGATAACGCCCTCGCCTATCAGGAGATCCACCGCCTGAAGGAGAGGCTGGTGGACGAAAACCTGGCGCTGACCGAGCAGCTCAACAACGTGGACAGCGAGTTTGGCGAAATCATCGGGCGCAGCGATGCCATGTACAGCGTCCTTAAGCAGGTGGAAATGGTGGCGCAGAGCGACAGCACGGTGCTGATCCTCGGTGAAACCGGTACCGGGAAAGAGCTGATTGCCCGGGCGATCCACAATCTGAGCAACCGCAATAGCCGCCGGATGGTGAAGATGAACTGCGCGGCGATGCCTGCGGGCTTACTGGAAAGCGACCTGTTCGGCCACGAGCGCGGCGCCTTTACCGGCGCCAGCAGCCAGCGGCTGGGCCGTTTTGAACTGGCGGATAAAAGCTCGTTGTTCCTCGACGAAGTGGGCGATATGCCGCTGGAGCTTCAGCCCAAGCTGCTGCGCGTTTTGCAGGAGCAGGAGTTCGAGCGCCTCGGCAGCAACAAGCTGATCCAGACCGACGTGCGTCTGATTGCCGCCACCAACCGCGATCTGAAAAAAATGGTCGCCGACCGCGAGTTTCGCAGCGATCTTTACTATCGCCTGAACGTCTTCCCGATCTGCCTGCCGCCGCTTCGCGAGCGCCCGGAAGATATTCCGCTGCTGGTGAAAGCCTTTACCGCGAAGATTGCCCGCCGGATGGGGCGAAATATCGACAGTATTCCTGCCGAAACGCTACGCACCCTCTCGGCGATGGAGTGGCCGGGGAACGTGCGCGAGCTGGAAAACGTCATTGAGCGCGCGGTCCTGCTGACGCGCGGGAACGTGCTCCAGCTCTCCCTGCCAGAGGTTACTCTCTCTGAAACGACCGTGACCGCAACCGAGCTTGCGAAAGAGGGAGAAGATGAATATCAGCTCATTATGCGAGTGCTGAAGGAGACCAACGGCGTGGTAGCCGGACCGAAAGGTGCGGCGCAACGGCTGGGGCTGAAGCGTACCACCCTGCTCTCGCGCATGAAGCGTCTGGGAATCGATAAAGAGAGTCTGAATTAACCCGTCATTCCGGCGACGTCGCCCTGCGCGTAATTTGTCGCCCACTGCGGCGCGGAGCCGGTTATTTTTTGGGCCGATACTTTTCGGGTAATTCCGGAACCGGACGGCGATCGTCGATCAGATGACGGATGGTCAGAATTGGATGACGCCATAACATACGTGGCCCTGCCCAGCGCATCACCTGCTTCATCTCTTCCCGTCGGGCGGGCTGATAACAGTGCACAGGGCACTGTTTGCAGGCGGGTTTTTCCTCACCAAACACGCATTTATCCAGCCGCTTATCGGCATAAGCCTTGAGCGCTGAATAGTGCCCCTCTTCTTTTATGGCGTGCGGACACCTGTTTTCGTACAGGGCGATCATTCTGGCGATCGTCTTTTTTTCTCGTGAAATACGTTTACCGGACATAACGTCGTCCTCAACAATAAAGTGCATTTATAATACCCTTTTATCCGCACATTTTCAGTCATTGCATTCCATTTTCTGAAGCGCCCTTCCAGAATTACCCCGCCCCCCGCTGCGTTTTACTGGTATTTTATACAGGCATAAATAACCACCTTTGACCGCATTCACCGGAGAGCTTATGCAAGAGATCGCGATCGCCAAACCCTATCGTCACTTGAAAGTGGGTTACTTCAGAAAACGTCATGAAGACCGTAAAACGAAAATTCCAAAACGCTACAGCGTACACGCAGCGCTGAGCCTGAAAGGCGACTGGCTTGAGCAAGCGGGATTTACCACCAACTCGCAGGTTCGGGTGGGCGTCGAGCACGGGAAAATCATCATTGAATTAATGGTGGAAGATGCCTCGTAAAGTCGTGACTTTTTTCTGCGCCGCACCTTTTTTTCATGCGACAATAGAAGGAACAATCGGCCATTGAGCCGCTCAAAGCGTAATATTTTCAAAGAAATGGATATCATAACTCCATGAGCACAATCGACAATTTCGACGCGCATACGCCAATGATGCAGCAGTACCTGAAGCTGAAGGCACAGCATCCGGAAATTTTGCTGTTTTACCGTATGGGCGATTTTTACGAGCTTTTTTATGACGATGCGAAACGTGCGTCTCAGCTGCTCGACATTTCCCTGACGAAACGTGGCGCGTCGGCAGGCGAGCCCATCCCGATGGCAGGTATCCCGCATCACGCGGTTGAAAACTATCTGGCGAAGCTGGTGAACCAGGGTGAGTCTGTCGCTATCTGCGAACAAATTGGCGACCCGGCCACGTCGAAAGGCCCCGTTGAGCGCAAGGTCGTACGCATCGTGACGCCGGGAACCATCAGCGATGAGGCCCTGCTTCAGGAGCGCCAGGATAACCTGCTGGCGGCGATCTGGCAGGACGGTAAAGGGTTTGGCTACGCCACGCTGGATATCAGCTCCGGTCGTTTTCGCCTGAGTGAACCGGCTGACCGTGAAACCATGGCGGCTGAACTACAGCGCACCAATCCGGCAGAACTGCTTTATGCAGAGGATTTCGCCGAGACGGCGCTGATTGAAGGTCGCCGCGGCCTGCGTCGTCGTCCACTGTGGGAGTTCGAAATTGATACCGCGCGCCAGCAGCTGAACCTGCAATTTGGCACGCGCGATTTGATTGGCTTTGGCGTAGAAAATGCCCCGCGCGGGCTGTGTGCCGCAGGCTGCCTGTTGCAGTACGTTAAGGATACGCAGCGTACCGCCCTGCCCCATATCCGTTCCATTACCATGGAGCGTCAGCAGGACAGCATCATCATGGATGCCGCCACGCGCCGCAACCTGGAGATCACTCAGAACCTCGCTGGCGGCATGGAAAATACGCTGGCGTCGGTTCTCGACAGCACGGTTACCCCCATGGGCAGCCGTATGCTCAAACGCTGGCTGCATATGCCGATCCGCAATACCGACACGCTGATCGGCCGCCAGCAAACCATTGCCGCATTGCAGGATCGTTACACCGACTTGCAGCCGGTGCTGCGTCAGGTGGGTGATCTTGAGCGTATCCTGGCGCGCCTGGCACTGCGCACCGCGCGTCCACGCGATCTTGCCCGTATGCGTCACGCGTTCCAGCAGTTGCCGGAACTGCGTGCTCAGTTGGGAGAGATCGACAGCGCGCCAGTGCAGAAGCTGCGCGAAACCATGGGCGAATTTACCGAGCTTCGCGAACTGCTGGAACGCGCCATCATTGATGCGCCGCCTGTTCTGGTGCGGGATGGCGGGGTTATTGCTCCGGGTTACAACGAAGAGCTGGACGAATGGCGTGCGCTGGCCGATGGCGCGACGGATTATCTGGATAAGCTGGAAATCCGCGAGCGTGAACGTCTGGGGCTCGACACCCTGAAAGTCGGCTACAACGCGGTACACGGTTACTATATCCAGATCAGCCGTGGGCAGAGCCACCTGGCACCGATTCACTACGTTCGCCGCCAGACGCTGAAAAATGCCGAGCGCTACATTATTCCCGAGCTGAAAGAGTACGAAGACAAAGTGCTCACGTCGAAAGGTAAAGCGCTGGCGCTGGAGAAACAGCTGTATGACGAGCTGTTCGACATCCTGATGCCGCACCTGGCTGACCTGCAACTGAGCGCCGCTGCGCTGGCCGAGCTGGATGTCCTGGTAAACCTGGCCGAGCGCGCCGATACGCTGAATTACACCTGTCCGACCTTTACTGACAAACCCGGCATTCGCATTACCGAAGGCCGCCACCCGGTGGTTGAGCAGGTGCTGAACGAACCGTTTATTGCCAACCCGTTGAACCTGTCACCGCAGCGAAGAATGCTGATCATTACCGGCCCCAACATGGGCGGTAAAAGCACCTATATGCGCCAGACAGCCCTTATCGCGCTGCTCGCCTACATCGGCAGCTACGTTCCGGCGCAGAAAGTTGAGATTGGCCCTATCGACCGTATCTTCACCCGTGTGGGTGCGGCGGACGATCTGGCGAGCGGTCGCTCTACATTTATGGTCGAGATGACCGAAACCGCCAACATTCTGCATAACGCGACAGAGAACAGTCTGGTGTTGATGGACGAAGTAGGACGCGGTACCTCCACCTATGACGGCCTGTCCCTGGCCTGGGCGTGCGCGGAAAGTCTGGCAAATAAAATCAAGGCGCTGACGCTGTTCGCAACGCACTATTTCGAACTGACACAGCTGCCAGAGAAAATGGAAGGCGTGGCTAACGTCCACCTTGATGCGCTTGAGCACGGCGACACCATCGCCTTTATGCACACGGTGCAGGACGGCGCGGCAAGCAAGAGTTATGGCCTGGCCGTCGCGGCGCTGGCGGGCGTGCCAAAAGAGGTGATCAAGCGCGCGCGTCAGAAACTGCGTGAACTGGAAAGTTTGTCACCGAATGCGGCGGCGACGCAGATAGATGGTACGCAGATGTCACTGCTGGCGGTCCCGGAAGAGACCTCTCCGGCCGTGGAAGCGCTGGAAAATCTCGACCCGGATTCCCTGACGCCGCGACAGGCGCTGGAGTGGATTTATCGGTTGAAGAGTCTGGTTTAGTTCTCTGCGGTCTTTTTTGCCGGGTGACGGCTACGCTTACCGGGCCTACAAAACCCGTAGGCCCGGTAAGCGTAGCGCCACCGGGCAAAGGACCGCACAATATTATCGCCCGGTAAGCGCAGCCGCCACCGGGCTTTTTTTACAGCAGCGGCGGGATCGTCGGCACCTGCGGCGCCTCATCAATATCCTTCTGCGTCATGCGGAACGCTTCCGGGTAATGCTCGCGGCTGGTACGGCGCAGCGGTTCGGTATCGCGCCAGGTATACAGACAGTGCTGACACTGGTATACCGTCCAGACACCTTTCACCGGTGATGTTGCCATCACTTCAATATGTTCATCGGCACAACGTGGACAAATCATTTTTTCCTCCTTATTGACGTGCCGCCAGCATCGCGGTCAGTTTTTCGGCCCAGGCTTTGGTTTCAGGGAGATCCTGTACCGGCTGGCTGTAGTGACCACGGTTGTCCGGGGCAACAGGGGTGGTGGCATCAATGATCAGCTTGTCAGTGATCCCCGCCGGGCTGGAGCCGGGGTCAAGCTCGAGCACAGACATATTCGGTAGCTGCACCAGATCGCCTGCCGGATTGACCTTCGATGACAGCGCCCACATCACCTGCGGCAGGTTAAACGGATCGACATCTTCATCCACCATAATCACCATCTTCACGTAACCCAGACCGTGTGGCGTGGTCATGGCGCGGAGCCCGACCGCACGGGCAAAACCGCCGTAACGCTTTTTAGTGGAGATAATCGCCAGCAGACCGTGGGTGTACATGGCGTTTACCGCCTGCACTTCCGGGAATTCAGCCTTCAGCTGCTGATAGAGCGGTACGCAGGTGGCGGGCCCCATCAGATAATCAATCTCGGTCCACGGCATGCCCAGGTAGAGAGATTCGAAAATCGGTTTAGTGCGGTAAGAAACTTTGTCGATACGCACAACCGTCATGTTGCGCCCGCCGGAGTAGTGACCGGTAAACTCACCGAAGGGCCCTTCAATTTCACGTTTCCGGCCTTCAATCACCCCTTCCAGGATCACTTCCGACCCCCACGGCACATCGAAACCGGTCAGCGGAGCCGTCGCAATCGGATACGGGCTTTCACGTAGCGCACCGGCCATCTCATACTCGGATTGATCGTATTTCAGCGGCGTGGCGCCCATCAGAGTGATGATCGGATCGTTACCCAGCGTAATGGCAATTGGCAGGTCTTCGCCGCGCTCTTCTGCCTTATGCAGATGCAACGCAATATCGTGCATCGGCACCGGTTGCAGGCCGAGCTTACGCTTGCCCTTCACTTCCATACGATAGATCCCGACGTTCTGCTTGCCGAAGTGATCGGGGTCGAGCGGATCGCGGGAGACAACGCATGCTTTATCGAGATAAAAGCCCCCGTCACCGTCGTTCAGGCGGAACAGCGGCAGAATGTCGAACAGGTTAATGTCTTCCCCGTCCACCGTGTTCTGCGCCCAGGCCGGGTTTGCACGACGCTCTGGCGCGACGGGAAATTTGTCCCAGCGACGAATAAACTCGTCGATCTGTTTTTTCACCGGGGTATTCGCCGGCAGCCCCATCGAAATAGCGTGGTTTTGCCACGAGCCGATAGTGTTCATCACCACACGGGCATCGGTGAAACCGCGAATATTATCGAACCACAGCGCAGGCGCGCCATCGCCAATGCGCCCGGTAGCGTTGGCGGCCGCCGCTAAATCCGGCTCAGCGTTTACCTCTTCCTCAATTTTCAGCAGCTGCCCTTGCTCATCGAGCGCCTGCAAGAAGCTTCTCAAATCATCAAATGCCATCTTTATTCTCCTGTGAAAAATGTTTCGCTGCCTGCAAACCTTCCCAGCGCCGGGCTTTTTTATGCTCCAGACCAAACTGGTCGAGAACGCGGGTCACGATATGCTGGGTAATGTCATCGGCGGTTTGCGGGTGGTTGTAGTACGCAGGCATAGGCGGCACCATCGCCACGCCCATGCGGGAAAGGGCAAGCATGTTCTCGAGATGGATGGTGCTGAGCGGCGTCTCACGGGGAACCAGCACCAGCTTGCGTCCCTCTTTCAGCACCACGTCTGCCGCACGCCCTACCAGCCCTTCGGCGTAGCCCGCGCGGATACCCGCAAGCGTTTTCATGCTGCACGGGATGACGATCATGCCGTCGGTGCGAAACGAGCCGGAGGAGATGGTGGCAGCCTGATCGGCCGGGCTATGGACGACATCCGCCAGGGCAGCAACGTCATGCGCAGTGAAGGGCGTTTCCAGCTCAATCGTGGTTTTTGCCCACTTCGACATCACCAGATGCG
Source organism: Enterobacter cloacae complex sp. P18RS (assembly GCF_014982105.1). Taxonomy (NCBI): domain Bacteria; kingdom Pseudomonadati; phylum Pseudomonadota; class Gammaproteobacteria; order Enterobacterales; family Enterobacteriaceae; genus Enterobacter; species Enterobacter cloacae complex sp. P18RS. Next base: position 47,060 of record NZ_JADCKV010000012.1, read on the forward strand.
TTTCCACCTCCGGCATTTCCCGCAGCGCCTGCAACAACGCCACGCCTAATGGCGCACCCGTTGCGCCCGTCATTCCCACAATCAATCTCATTCAGCACCTCAATTAGTTTGTTCGTATACGAACATATTAATTAAACTACGCCTTGATCCTGCTGCTGACAAGATCGTTCGTATACGATCACACTAATCGCTAAAAAACTCTCGCGTTAAAATTCAGCCCGAGAGCGGCTATCATAGAGGGAGTATTTTTCCGTCGGAGTGTCCATGGAGTTAAGACAAGAAGCTTTCCACCTGCTACGTCAGCTTTTTCAACAGCATACCGCCCAGTGGCAGCACGCATTGCCCGAACTGACAAAGCCACAGTATGCGGTGATGCGGTCAATTGCTGAAAATCCTGGCATTGAGCAGGTTGCCCTGACTGAAGTCGCGGTGAGCACCAAAGCGACGCTGGCAGAAATGCTGAGCCGCATGGAAGCACGCGGCCTGGTCAGGCGCGAGCACGATCCGGCGGACAAGCGCCGTCGGTTTGTCTTTCTGACGGCCGAAGGTGAGGCCCTGCTTGAGAGCAGTAAACCGATTGGAAATGAGGTGGATGAGGCGTTTTTAGGGCGCCTTAACGGCGCGGAAAGAGAGCAATTTTCAGCGCTCATTAAAAAGATGATGCAGGATTAAGTAACCCTGACGCGCATAAAATCAATAAATGTTCGCACTTTCGCGGGCACATGCCGGGCATCAGGATAAACGGCATAGATGCCCTGCTGAGCGAACGTGTACGCCGGTAACAGCGAGACCAGTTCCCCTGCATCCAGTGCGTTTCGCACCAGCCACTCCGGCAGCAGCGCCACTCCACATCCCGCGAGGACAAAAGCCATCAGCGCCTGGGCGCTGTCTGCATACAGGCGCGGCGCTTTCTTGATCTCAAAGGAAACCGGATGCCGATCAACGCCTCTCACCTGCCAGCGCAGCGGCGAGGTTAAACGCTCGTGAATGATCCAGTCCGCTTCCGCCAGCTGCTCCAGCGAGTTAACCGGATGGTTTGCCAGCCAGCCTGGCGTTGCCACGGGCAGGATGGTGAAGGAGGTCATCAACGCGGCGTGGTAGCGCGAATCTGCAAGCGTGCCGAGCCGGATAGCGACATCGAAGCGCTCGGCGATAAGATCGGCATGCAAAGAGGACGAGACATGCCGCACGCGAAGGTCCGGGTGCAGCTGGCTAAATTCAGCCAGCAAAGGCACCACCACCTGCGAGCCATATTCGGGCGTGGTGGTGATCCGCAGTTCTCCCGTCAGCCCGGCGTGGTTGGCGCGAACATCATCCTGCAATCGCTCTGCATCCCGTAACAGCATCACGCTTCGTTGATGAAAGAGCTTCCCCGCCTCGGTCAGCGTCAGGCGTCGGGTGGTTCGCAGCAACAGGGTGACGCCCAGCTCCTCTTCAAGCTGACGAATATGAAAGCTGACCACCGCTTTTGTCAGCCCCATCGCCTCCGCTGCGGCGGTGAAACTGCCGGTGTCCGCTACGGCGATAAACATCGCCGTACGCTGTAAATTAAGCATCGCTTGCCTGGTTAACTGTCAAAATAATGTTGACAGTATATCGTGCTTTGTCGCGTTTATCCGTAACGCGCGGGCCGATACGATACGCCACCTCACCGGAGGAACTTCCATGACGTATCGCAGCAAAATCGCCGTCGTCTTTCTGCTCGGCTTTTTCCTTGATTTGATAAACATGTTTATTGCCAGTATCGCCTTTCCGGCGATGGCTCGTGCTTTCAATACCACACCTTCCGCGCTTGCCTGGGTAAGTAACGGATACATTGCCGGGCTGACGCTAGTCATCCCTTTCAGCAGTATCCTGACGCGCCACGTCGGGCCGAAGCGCGTTATCCTGCTCTCACTGCTTCTCTTTAGCGCGGCCTCCGTTGCGGCGGGTCTCTCATCTTCGCTGGAAAGTCTGATTGCCTGGCGAGTCGTACAGGGCGCCGGAGGGGGGTTACTGATCCCGGTTGGTCAGGCGCTGAGCTTCATGCAGGATTATGTCGCGCCGCTGGCCGCCTGGCACTGGATGTTTGTTTTTGCCGCAGTCATCACCCTACTGCCCGTACTGTACGTCTACCGTCTTAACAACACGCAGTTTCTTGCGCAACTGCAACAGGAGCAACCATGACCCATTACGAACAAGAGATCCTCGACATTCACGTCGCCCTTGAAAACTGGTTAGGTGCAGGCGAAGGCGATCGGGACGCCCTGCTCGCCCGTTTCCGTCCGGATTTTCTGATGGTTCCACCGAGTGGCAACCCTTTAGATCATCACGCGCTTGCCCAATTTTTATATGCGCAGCGGGGAACCCGACCGGGGCTCAGGATCGACATTGATGCGTTAACAACGCTTCAGACATGGGACAACGGCGCAGTGCTCCATTACCGGGAGACGCAAACCCGGCCAGGCCAGCCCGTCAACGTGCGCTGGTCAACCGCAGTGCTTAATCAGGAAGGGGATAACATCACCTGGCGTTTGCTGCACGAAACGGCGCAGCCGTAAGGCATAAAAAAGGCCCGTCTCACGACGGGCCTTTTCTGACGAATGGTTGCTTACTCGCGGAACAGCGCTTCGATATTCAGACCTTGCCCTTGCAGGATTTCACGCAGGCGACGTAGTCCTTCAACCTGAATCTGGCGAACACGTTCACGGGTCAGGCCAATCTCACGACCGACGTCTTCCAGTGTCGCAGCTTCATACCCCAGTAAACCGAAACGACGTGCCAGCACTTCACGCTGTTTGGCGTTCAGTTCGAACAGCCATTTGACGATGCTCTGTTTCATGTCATCGTCCTGCGTGGTGTCTTCCGGGCCGTTGTCTTTTTCATCGGCCAGGATGTCCAGCAGCGCTTTTTCGGAGTCGCCACCCAGCGGGGTGTCAACCGAGGTAATGCGCTCGTTGAGACGCAGCATACGGCTTACGTCATCAACCGGTTTGTCGAGTTGCTCTGCAATCTCTTCCGCACTTGGCTCGTGGTCCAGTTTATGGGACAACTCGCGCGCGGTACGCAGATAAACATTCAACTCTTTGACGATGTGGATCGGCAGTCGAATCGTACGGGTCTGGTTCATAATAGCCCGTTCGATGGTCTGACGAATCCACCAGGTCGCGTAGGTTGAGAAACGGAACCCGCGTTCCGGGTCAAACTTCTCAACTGCGCGGATGAGACCTAAGTTGCCCTCTTCAATCAGATCCAGCAGAGCCAGACCACGATTGCCGTAACGGCGGGCAATTTTCACGACCAGTCGCAGGTTACTTTCGATCATGCGACGACGCGAGGCAACATCACCACGCAAAGCACGACGTGCGAAATAGACTTCTTCTTCGGCCGTTAGCAGTGGGGAGTAACCAATCTCCCCAAGGTAAAGCTGAGTCGCGTCCAGCACACGCTGTGTGGCACCCTGCGATAACAGCTCTTCTTCAGCCAAATCGTTATCACTGGGTTCCTCTTCTACTAAGGCTTTTTCGTCAAAAGCCTCTGCTCCGTTCTCATCAAATTCCGCGTCTTCATTTAAATCATGAACTTTCAGCGTATTCTGACTCATAAGGTGGCTCCTACCCGTGATCCCTGGACGAGACACCCTGGCTGGCATGTCCCATCAATTTATCGCTGCGGTAAATATTGCAGCGGGTTTACGGATTTCCCCTTGTAACGAATTTCAAAATGCAAGCGTGTAGAACTGGTTCCGGTGCTACCCATGGTAGCGATTTTTTGCCCCGCCTTAACTTCTTGTTGTTCCCGGACCAGCATAGTGTCGTTATGGGCGTAGGCACTCAGGTAATCATCATTATGTTTGATGATAATAAGATTACCGTAACCGCGCAGTGCGTTACCGGCATAGACAACGCGCCCGTCTGCGGTCGCGATGATTGCCTGTCCTTTACTGCCTGCGATATCGATCCCTTTGTTGCCCCCCTCAGAGGTAGCAAAGTTCTCGATAATCTTGCCGTCAGTTGGCCAGCGCCAGGTGGTGATTGACGAGCTGGCATTCTGACTGCTTGCAGTCGGTACAGTAGAGCTAACCACAGGTGCCGTAGTCGGTGCTGTGACAACAGTCGCAGTACCTTTATTATTCGGCAACATTTTGTTAGCACTCTGATCACCTGAATCCTCAGAATACGTAATTACAGGTTGTGAAGCAACCACCGTGGTGGATTTTTGTGCAGGCTTAACGCTGTTATTTTGAGCCGTCACATCGGCCGCTGAAACCGTGTTGCCAGGCGTCAGTGGGGTACCCGTTGCATTGCCTACCTGGAGCGTTTGCCCGACTTCCAGACCATACGGGGCCTGGACGTTGTTTCGCTGTGCCAGATCGCGGAAATCGTTCCCGGTGATCCAGGCAATATAGAACAGCGTATCGCCGCGCTTCACGGTATAGGTGCTGCCGCCGGTATAGCTACCTTTCGGAATGTTCCCATACTTACGGTTATACACTATGCGGCCATTTTCGGTCTGAACAGGCTGATCCACTGGCTGAATCTGCGAAGGCTGCGTAACTGGACGCTGAACCGGCTGGATCTGCGGAGTTTGCTGCGCCGTGGACGTGCCCATTTTAGGCGGAGGGGTAATCAACATTCCGCTGGACGTGTTACCCGAGCCGCTGGTTCCATTGACGGAACTGACGGGCGCAGGTGCATTGTCAGAACTTGTACAGCCTGCCAGCCAGAGCGAAACCAGTGATAATGCCGCAACACGGCTGATGGTGAATTTTGGGCTTCCCGCGCTCATTTATCCCCCAGGAATGTGTTAACTACCAGTGACTTAAAAATAACCGTGATGGCACGAACCTATCGCGCCACACCATACGCTGAATTTGCCTCAATAACCCTGGAAAAATCCGAGTCTCAGGCCAGCTCGCCCTTAACCAGGGGCACAAAGCGCACGGCTTCCACGGTATCGATAATAAACTCGCCGCCGTGTCGACGAACGCGCTTTAAAAGCTGCTGCTCATCGCCGACGGGCAAAACTAGAATGCCGCCCTCGTCCAGCTGCGAGAGAAGTGCAGCGGGAATTTCAGGTGGCGCGGCCGTGACTATTATGGCGTCAAACGGGGCGCGAGCCTGCCAACCCTGCCATCCATCGCCGTGGCGTGTCGATACATTATGTAAATCAAGCTGTTTCAGGCGACGGCGCGCCTGCCACTGCAAGCCTTTAATCCGTTCCACGGAACAGACATGGTGCACAAGGTGGGCCAGGATCGCGGTCTGATACCCTGAACCGGTGCCAATTTCCAGCACCCGGGAGTCTGGCGTTAACTCCAGAAGCTCCGTCATACGCGCCACCATGTAAGGCTGCGAAATCGTCTGGCCTTGCCCGATGGGCAGCGCCACGTTTTCCCACGCTTTGTGTTCAAACGCCTCATCTACAAACTTCTCACGGGGAACCTGGGCAAGCGCATCCAGCACCTGCTCGTTGGCGATCCCCTGTGCGCGTAATTGTTCCAGAAGAGTTTGTACACGTTTACTTACCATTGCGCGTTCACTCCGACCCGATCTAACCAGTCCGACACCACATCATGCGCGCTATAAGCGGTTAAATCTACGTGCAACGGCGTAACGGAAACGTAACCCTCATCCACCGCAGCGAAGTCGGTGTCTGGCCCGGCATCGCATTTATCTCCCGGCGGGCCGATCCAGTACAGGGTATTGCCGCGCGGATCCTGCTGGGGAATAACCTGATCGGCCGGATGGCGACTGCCGCAGCGCGTCACGCGGATCCCTTTGATCTCGTCCAGCGGGAGATCCGGCACGTTAATATTGAGGATACGTCCGGTACGCAGCGGCTCGCGGCCAAGCGCACGGAGAATAGAGCAGGTTACCGTGGCGGCAGTGTCATAGTGGGTGTGGCCGTTTAACGAGACCGCCAGCGCCGGGAACCCCAGGTGACGCCCCTCCATCGCCGCGGCCACGGTGCCGGAGTAAATCACATCATCGCCAAGATTCGGCCCGGCATTGATGCCGGAGACCACAACATCCGGCCGCGGGCGCATCAGCGCATTTACGCCCAGAAACACGCAATCGGTCGGCGTCCCCATCTGGACGGCAATATCGCCATTCTCAAAGGTAAAGGTGCGAAGTGAAGACTCCAGCGTCAATGAGTTAGACGCGCCACTGCGGTTACGATCGGGAGCCACGACCTGCACATCCGCAAATTCGCGGAGGTGTTTCGCCAGCGTCTGAATACCTGGCGCATGGATCCCGTCATCGTTACTCAGCAATATTCGCATAATCACCCGACGTGTTGATAAGTTCCCTGACAACACTGGTGGCAAAGCTACCTGCCGGCAGCCAGAAGCGTAACTCGACGGTTACGTCATCCCACCAGTTCCAGCTCAGCTGTTGCGGGTAGAGGAGCATCGCACGGCGCGCCGCCTCGACTTTTTCCCGCACCAGCAATGATTGTAATTCTGGCGCATCCGCCACCGCTGACTGCTCAGCGGCCAGCGCCTCGCCCTGGGTTCCCCAGTCGCCTGAGCCCGGCAAGGCGGCGGTAATCATCAGCGCTTTAGCGTCCACGCGCGACTGGGCATCGGCCATCTCATCGGCCGTTGCCACAAACCAGCTTCCGCGTCCCGCTAATTGTAGCGCATCGCCGACAACAACTTGATTCGCGTCCGGTTTTTTCAGCCGTTCGCTCACAATCTGATTAAACAACGCACTGCGGGCCGCCGACAACCAAAAACTGCGTTTATTCCTGTCGCGCACCGGCGCGCTGCTTTGCGCCCAGCGCAGCGCGCCCAGCAGGTTGCTGCCACCAATGCCAAAGCGCTGTGCGCCAAAATAGTTTGGCACGCCGCGTTCGGTAATGGCCTTCAGGCGTTTTTCAACGTCATCGCGGTCGGTCACTTCACGCAGCACCAGCGTGAAATCGTTGCCTTTCAACGCTCCCGGACGCAATTTGCGTTTGTGGCGGGCATACTCCAGTACCTTACAGCCCTCAAGCTCAAATTTGCTTAAATCGGGCATGGCATTGCCGGGCACGCGGGCGCAAAGCCACTGTTCGGTCACGGCATGCTTATCCTTTTGACCGGCAAAGCTCACATCGCGGGCGTGAATTTTGAGGAATTTTGCCAGCGCGTCCGCCACGAAGCGGGTGTTGCAGCCGTTTTTCAGAATGCGCACCAGGATGTGCTCGCCTTCGCCATCCGGCTCAAAACCCAGATCTTCCACCACCACGAAATCTTCAGGGTTGGCTTTCAGCAGACCCTTGCCCTGCGGTTTACCGTGCAGATACGTCAGGTTGTCGAAATCCGTCATTTGACCGCCTTCACCAGCAGCGCCACGGCTTCACAGGCAATGCCTTCGCCACGACCGGTAAAGCCCAGCTTCTCCGTGGTGGTCGCTTTGACGTTGACGTCGTCCATATGGCAGCCCAGATCTTCAGCGATAAACACGCGCATCTGAGGGATGTGCGGCAGCATCTTCGGTGCCTGAGCAATAATCGTCACATCAACGTTGCCGAGGGTGTAGCCTTTGGCCTGAATACGACGCCAGGCTTCGCGCAGCAGTTCGCGGCTGTCTGCGCCTTTAAAAGCAGGATCGGTGTCCGGGAACAGTTTGCCAATGTCGCCCAACGCGGCGGCACCCAGCAGCGCGTCGGTCAGCGCATGCAGCGCCACGTCGCCATCAGAATGCGCCAGCAAACCTTTTTCGTATGGAATACGCACGCCGCCAATGATAATTGGGCCAACGCCGCCAAAGGCGTGTACATCAAAACCGTGTCCAATACGCATTATGCCTTCTCCTGAGGGGTCGTACGGGTAAGATAAAATTCCGCGAGCTGTAAGTCTTCCGGGCGCGTCACTTTAATATTATCAGCGCGCCCTTCAACAAGCGTTGGGTGGAAACCGCAATACTCCAGCGCCGAGGCTTCGTCCGTAATGGTCGCACCTTCTTTGAGCGCACGCGTTAAGCAGTCGTGAAGTAATTCGCGGGGAAAAAATTGTGGCGTCAGCGCGTGCCATAAATCCACGCGCTCGATGGTGTGGGCAATCGCCGGTTTACCCGGTTCGGCACGCTTCATGGTGTCACGCACCGGGGCGGCCAGAATGCCGCCCACGTTACTGGTTTCACTCAGGGCCAGCAGACGTGACAGATCGTCGTGATGCAGACAGGGACGCGCGGCATCGTGCACCAGCACCCACTGCGCGTTCCCGGCAGCCTGAATGCCCGCCAGAACAGAGTCGGCCCGCTCGGCGCCGCCGTCAACAACGGTAATCTGGGGATGATGTGCCAGCGGGAGTTGCGCAAAACGCGCATCGCCGGGGCTGATGGCAATAACCACGCGTTTCACCCGGGCATGCGCCAGCAGCGCTGCCACGGCGTGCTCGAGGATCGTTTTATCACCAATTGAGAGGTACTGCTTGGGACACTCTGTCTGCATGCGCCGGCCAAAACCTGCGGCCGGCACCACGGCACAGACGTCCGAAAAAGTTGCTGCCATGTCGTAATCCTGGGCCTGATTATCGATTGTTTTGTGCGGAGCCCTGATTGCGTTTAGACGCATCCGGAACCAGGCGATAAAACGTTTCGCCCGGCTTAGTCATACTGAGTTCATTGCGTGCGCGCTCCTCAATCGCCTCCTGGCCGCCATTGAGGTCATCAATTTCAGCAAAAAGTTGATCGTTACGCGCTTTAAGTTTGGCGTTTGTCGCCTGCTGTGCCGCGACGTCATCGCTCACCCGGCTGTAGTCGTGCAGTCCGTTTTTGCCGAACCACAGCGAATATTGCAGCCAGACCAGCAAAGCCAGCAACAGCAGCGTTAGTTTAACCATCCTGCCCCCTGAAAAAACGGCATCATCATCCCATAACTTTCCGCTGGACTCTACTGCGGGGTTTTAATTATGCCGTAAGTTAGCCCATCAGCCATAAAAACAGCAGGCCAAAGATGACCACAACGGTGGCGATAGTGATGAGCGTACTATACAGGAGCTTGCCGTTGAAAAGGGAGTGCAGCGCCACGCCCACAACCACCGCAACGGGCATCAGCGCCAGAAAGAAAGGCCAGGTATAGAGGAAGAAAAAGAGGGTGTTACCACCGTAGATCAAAAACGGGATACCCAGCGCCAGTAGCCACGATACGAAGCCGACTATCGCCCCAGGGAAGGACCAGGTCGTCTCGTCGTCGGTCGTTAACGGTTCCGACCCGGTGGTAATCATGTAGTTTTCACTGTTGCGCATAGCTAATCCTGTGACCGTGACTCATCGCTCGGGAAGACAGCTCCCGAACGATACCGTCTCAGGATCTGATAATATCGTCCCGTCTGAGCAGGTCTAATAATTGGCTTACTAAATTTGTTACCAATTGTTGGCCTTCCAGATGAATCTCAGGGGATTCAGGCGCTTCGTAAACCGAGTCAATGCCGGTGAAGTTTCGCAGCTCTCCCGCGCGGGCTTTTTTGTACAGCCCTTTTGGATCGCGCGCTTCGCAGATTGCCAGCGGGGTATCCACAAACACTTCAATAAAGCGATTCTGCCCAACGCGCTCACGCACCATCTGACGTTCGGCGCGGTGCGGTGAGATAAACGCCGTTAGCACCACCAGCCCGGCATCCGCCATCAGGCTGGCGACTTCCCCTACCCGACGAATGTTCTCTTTACGGTCTTCATCGCTGAACCCTAAATCGCTGCACAGGCCGTGACGCACGTTGTCGCCGTCCAGCAGGTAGGTGCTCACCCCCTGCTGATGCAGCGCCTCTTCCAGTGCGCCTGCCACCGTGGATTTACCGGAGCCAGACAGCCCGGTAAACCACAGCACAACCCCACGGTGACCGTGGAGCTGTTCGCGCTGGGCGACGGTGACCGGATGAGGATGCCAGACGACGTTCTCATCATGGGCGGCCATCACTTGCCTCCCAGCAGATCGCGTGCGCCCCAGTGCGGGAAGTGCTTACGCACCAGCGCGTTCAGTTCCAGCTCGAAGGCGCTGAACTCAGACGTCACGCTCGCCTGTGCGTCAGGCTCGCGGACCATGCCGGCACCGACGGTGACGTTGGTCAGGCGGTCAATGAAGATCAGCCCGCCCGTCACCGGATTCTGCTGATACGGATCCAGCACCAGCGGCTCGTCGAAGGTCATATCCACCAGACCGATGCAGTTCAGCGGCAGCTCGCTCACGTCACGGTGGGTCAGGTTGTTGATGTCCACCTGGAACTGAATGCCGTCCACGCGGGCGCGGGTTTTCTTGCCGGCGATTTTAATGTCATAGCTCTGGCCTGCGGTCAGCGGCTGTTCGGCCATCCACACTACATCCACGGATGCGCCCTGCACCGCCGCCAGCGTTTCCTGCGCGTCGACCAGCAGGTCGCCGCGGCTGATATCAATTTCGTCTTTCAGTACCAGGGTTACCGCTTCACCTGCCCCGGCTTCGTCCAGATCGCCATCAAAGGTGACGATACGGGCGATGGCCGATTCCACGCCGGATGGCAGCACCTTGACGCGCTGACCCACCCTCACGGAGCCTGAAGCGAGAGTACCGGAGAAGCCGCGGAAATCGAGGTTCGGACGGTTCACGTACTGCACCGGGAAGCGCATCGGCTGGGTATCGACCACGCGCTGAATTTCAACGGTTTCCAGCACTTCCAGCAGCGTCGGGCCGCTGTACCACGGCATGTTCGCGCTCTGAGAGGCGACGTTATCCCCTTCCAGCGCCGACAGCGGCACAAAGCGAATATCGAGGTTGCCCGGCAGCTGTTCAGCAAAGGTCAGGTAGCTCTGGCGGATCTCGTCGAAACGCGCTTCGCTGTAGTCCACCAGATCCATTTTGTTCACTGCCACCACCAGGTGTTTGATCCCCAGCAGCGTAGAGATAAAGCTGTGACGACGAGTCTGATCCAGCACGCCTTTACGGGCGTCGATCAGCAGGATCGCCAGGTCACAGGTGGACGCGCCGGTCGCCATGTTACGGGTGTACTGCTCGTGCCCCGGGGTGTCGGCGATAATAAATTTGCGCTTTTCGGTAGAGAAGTAGCGATAGGCGACGTCAATGGTAATGCCCTGCTCGCGCTCCGCCTGCAAGCCGTCCACCAGCAGCGCCAGATCGAGTTTTTCGCCCTGGGTGCCGTGGCGTTTGCTGTCGTTGTGCAGGGAAGAGAGCTGATCTTCGTAGATCTGGCGCGTGTCGTGCAGCAGACGACCAATCAGGGTACTTTTCCCGTCATCCACGCTGCCGCAGGTCAGGAAACGCAGCAGGCTTTTGTACTGTTGGGCGTGCAGATAAGCTTCTACGCCGCCTTCATCGGCAATTTGTTGGGCAATAGTCGTATTCATGGCGGCTCCTTAGAAATAACCCTGACGTTTCTTCAGCTCCATGGAGCCTGCCTGGTCGCGGTCAATCACGCGGCCCTGTCGCTCACTGGTGGTCGACACCAGCATCTCCTCGATGATCTCGGGCAGCGTCTGCGCACTGGATTCCACCGCGCCGGTCAACGGCCAGCAGCCGAGAGTACGGAAACGGACCATCTGTTTTTTGATCACTTCGCCCGGCTGTAAATCAATGCGATCGTCGTCGATCATCATCAGCATGCCGTCGCGCTCCAGCACCGGGCGCTCGGCCGCCAGATACAGCGGAACGATCTCAATATTTTCCAGGTAGATGTACTGCCAGATATCCAGCTCGGTCCAGTTGGAGAGCGGGAAAACGCGAATGCTTTCGCCCTTGTTGATCTGGCCGTTGTAGTTGTGCCACAGCTCCGGACGCTGGTTTTTCGGGTCCCAGCGGTGGAAGCGGTCGCGGAAAGAGTAGATACGCTCTTTGGCGCGGGATTTCTCTTCGTCACGTCGCGCGCCGCCGAAGGCCGCATCAAAACCGTATTTATTCAGCGCCTGCTTCAGCCCTTCGGTTTTCATGATGTCGGTATGCTTGGCGCTGCCGTGCACGAACGGGTTGATGCCCATCGCCACCCCTTCCGGGTTTTTGTGCACCAGCAGCTCGCAGCCGTAGGCTTTGGCGGTACGGTCACGAAACTCGTACATCTCGCGGAATTTCCAGCCGGTATCCACGTGTAACAGCGGGAACGGCAGCGTACCCGGATAAAACGCTTTACGCGCCAGGTGCAGCATGACGCTGGAATCTTTACCGATGGAGTACATCATCACCGGGTTAGAAAACTCGGCGGCCACTTCGCGGATAATGTGGATACTTTCCGCTTCGAGCTGCCGCAAGTGAGTAAGTCGTTTTTGGTCCATAACCGTTCCTTAAGCCAAATTTATAACAGAAGCGCCAAAGCCTTCTGTGTCGGTTGTGTGTTGGAACCAGGCGAGCGTGCTGTGCAGCTGCACCACTTCTCCCACCACGATCAGGGCGGGCATTGGGGCGTCTTTCGCCAGGGTTGCAAGGTCTTGTAAGGTGCCGATGGCGACATGCTGATCGACGCGTGTCCCGCGGGAGATCACCGCTACCGGCGTCGTCGCATCGCGACCGTGCTGAATAAGCTGTTCGCTGATGTCAGCCGCTTTCATCGTGCCCATATAAATCGCCAGCGTTTGTCGGCTCTGGGCGAGATGCGACCAGTCAAACGGCGTGCTGTCGGCTTTATAGTGCCCGGTCACAAAGGTCACGCTCTGGGCGTAATCGCGATGGGTCAGCGGAATACCGGCGTAGGCCGTGACGGCAGACGCCGCCGTAATGCCGGGAACCACCTGGAACGGGACGCCCGCTTCAGCTGCCGCCTGCAACTCCTCGCCACCACGACCGAAGATAAACGGGTCGCCCCCTTTCAGGCGCACCACGGTCTTGCCCGCTTTCGCGGCGGCAATCAGCATCTGGTTGGTGTCGTGCTGGGGCACGGAGTGCTCGCCGGCACGTTTGCCGACGCAAATTTGCTCCGCGTCACGGCGGATCAGCTCGCGAATACCGTCGGTGACCAGGTGGTCATAGAACACGACATCCGCATCCTGAAGAACCTGGAGGCCACGCAGCGTGAGCAGCCCGGCATCGCCCGGCCCGGCGCCCACCAGAATGATCTCCCCACCCGTACTGCCGGGGTTATCCAGTTCGTCTTCGAGAATTTGTTGCGCTGCCGTCTCGTTACCGGCCTGCATCAGGCTGGCAAAGCGGCCGCGAAACACACGCTCCCAGAAGCGACGGCGTTCCGTCACGCTGGTCAGACGCGTTTTCAAATGGTTGCGCCAGTAGCTGGCCTTCTCCGCCATGCGTCCGAGGCTGGTCGGCAGCAGCGCTTCGATTTTTTCTCTCAGCACGCGCGCCAGCACCGGGGCGGTGCCGCCGGAGGAGATCGCTACCAGCAGCGGCGAGCGGTCGACAATCGACGGGAAGATAAATGAACATAACGGCTGGTCGTCTACCACGTTCACCAGACGGTGACGGGCCTGAGCTGCGTCGGAAATGCGGCGGTTGAGCGCCCGATCTTCGGTTGCCGCAATCACCAGCACCACGCTGTCGATCTGAGACTCTTCAAAATCCGCCTCTGCAACGATCTGCACCTGCGCCCTGGCGCGTTGCAGGAAGGCGATTTTGCGATCGGCAATTTCACCCGTCCCGACAACCAGTACCGGTCGGTCTTTTAAGGCAGCAAAAAGGGGGAGGTAGTCCACAGGCAACAACTCACTAACAACCACGAATAAAGGGACTATAGGGGGCGGCTTAGATCGAATGAAATTACGAATTGGAATGAGTAGTTACTCAATGGAATAACGCCGTGGAAAAGCAAATATCAAAAAGTGCTTAACACGCGAAATTTCGGGCATTTAGGAGCAATTCAAATTGTGTCTACCCGATCACAGTTTCATACTATGCGGGTTAAAATTTTGCTCTGTTTTTAAGGACTCACTATGTTTTCCGCAATGCGCCACCGATTCGTTGCCCTGGCGCTCGGCGTTTGCTTTATCCTTCCGGCTCAGGCAAAAAATCAATCTTACGGTGAAATAGCCAGTATGCAGGCGCGGCATATTGCGACGGTCTTTCCGGGCCGTATGACCGGAACCCCAGCCGAGATGCTCTCGGCAGACTATATCCGTCAGCAATTTGCGGATATGGGCTATGAGAGCGACATTCGCGCTTTCCATAGCCGCTACATCTATACCACACGCAATAAAACGCAGAACTGGCATAACGTAACCGGCAGCACGGTCATTGCGGCGCACGAAGGAAAGGCGGCTGAACAGATTATTATTATGGCGCACCTTGATACCTACACGCCGTTGAGCGACGCCGATGTCGATAATAACCTCGGCGGGCTGACGCTTCAGGGACTGGATGACAATGCGGCGGGTCTGGGCGTGATGCTTGAGCTGGCCGAACGCCTGAAGAATATTCCGACGAAATACAGCATTCGCTTTGTTGCGACCAGCGGCGAAGAAGAAGGAAAACTCGGAGCTGAGAATCTCCTTAAGCGCATGAGCGCTGAGGAGAAGAAAAATACGTTGCTGGTGATTAACCTCGATAATCTGATCGTGGGGGATAAGCTCTATTTTAATAGCGGACAGAGCACACCGAGCAGCGTGCGTAAACTCACCCGCGACCGCGCGCTGGCGCTTGCCCGCACGCATGGCGTCTATGCCGCGACAAATCCGGGCGGTAACCCGCAGTATCCTAAAGGCACAGGCTGCTGTAATGACGGTGAAGTGTTTGATAAGACGGGCATTCCGGTGCTGTACGTCGAGGCGACGAACTGGGCGCTGGGCAAAAAAGATGGCTATCAGCAGCGCAGCAAATCGAAAGCCTTTCCGGACGGGACCAGCTGGCATGATGTGCGGCTGGATAATCAGCAGCACATTGATAAAGCGCTGCCGCAGCGGATTGAGCACCGCAGCCGGGATGTCGTGAAGGTGATGCTGCCGCTGGTGAAGGAGCTGGCGAAAGCGGGGAAAGCCTGATGTCGTTAAGCCCGGTGGCGGCTACGCCTTACCGGGCCTACGTTTTGTGCCGTTGTAGGCCCGATAAGCGCAGCGCCACCGGGCGAAAAAACATTACCCTTCGTGCAGCCCGCACTCGCGCTTCAGCCCAAAGAATCGTGTCTCTTCTTCCGCCATTCCCGGTTCCCATTTACGCGTGGTGTGGGTGTCGCCTACCGACAGGTAGCCTTGATCCCACAGCGGATGGTACTTCAGCCCGTGCTTTTGCAGATACTGGTACACCGTGCGGTTATCCCAGTCGATGATCGGCAGCACTTTGAACACGCCGCGCTGCACCGCCAGCACCGGCAGCGTTGCCCGGCTCCCGGACTGCTCGCGGCGCAGGCCCGCGAACCAGGTCTGAGCGTTCAGCTCTTTCAGCGCCCGGTTCATCGGCTCGACCTTGTTGATCTCATTGTATTTCTCAATGCCCTCAACGCCCTGTTCCCACAGCTTGCCGTAGCGCGCCTCTTGCCAGGCCGCGCTTTCCGTCGCGCAGTAAACTTTGAGGTTCAGCTTGAGCTTGTCCGTCAGCTCGTCAATAAACTGGTAGGTCTCCGGGAACAGATAGCCGGTATCGGTGAGGATCACCGGAATGTCCGGGCGGATCCGATTCACCAGGTGCAGGCTGACCGCCGCCTGGATGCCAAAGCTTGACGACAGCACATAGTCACCCGGCAGGTTTTCCAGCGCCCACGCCACGCGCCCTTCGGCGTCGAGTTTTTCCAGCTGGGCGTTGGTTTCTGCCAGGGCCAGAATGCGTTCGACTTTTGGCAGGTCATTAAGGGCGTTTAGATCGAGTACGGACATAAGAACCTCGTTTGCCTGTTTTGCCGGGCGGCACTGCGTTTGCCCGGCCTACAAAACCCGTAGGCCCGGTAAGCGAAGCGCCACCGGGCAAAGGATGTGTTACTCCCAGAAATCCCTGGCGGGATCGAGCACCGGGCGAATGATGCCCGCACGCACCGTAAAGTCGCCGAAGCCTTCACCCGCTTCACGCTCTTTCGCCCAGCGCCCGACAAGCTCGTCGATGGAATCAAGAATTTCCGGTTCCGTAATATTTTCACGGTACATACGCGGAATGCGCGTCCCCATACGGTTGCCGCCAAGGTGCACGTTGTAACGACCCGGCGCTTTGCCCACCAGACCCAGCTCGGCCAGCATCGCGCGACCGCAGCCGTTCGGGCAGCCGGTGACGCGCATAACAATATGCTCGTCCGGAATACCGTGTTTTTCCAGAATCGCTTCCACTTTATCAGTGAAGGACGGCAGGAAACGTTCCGCTTCGGCCATCGCCAGCGGGCAGGTCGGGAACGACACGCAGGCCATCGAGTTTTCACGCTGCGGTTTAACCGCATTCATCAACCCATGATCGCGCGCCAGCTTCTCGATCTTCGCCTTCTGGCTTTCCGGCACGCCGGCAATAATCAGGTTCTGGTTGGCGGTAATGCGGAACTCGCCTTTATGGATCTTAGCAATTTCCAGCAGACCGGTTTTCAGCGGGCGGCCCGGATAATCCAGAATACGACCGTTTTCAATAAACAGCGTCAGGTGCCATTTATTATCGATACCTTTCACCCAGCCAATGCGATCGCCGCGACCGGTGAATTCGTAAGGGCGGATCGGCTCAAACTTGATCCCCGCGCGACGCTCCACTTCTTCTTTGAACGTCTCGACGCCTACACGCTCCAGGGTGTATTTGGTTTTCGCGTTTTTACGGTCGGTACGGTTGCCCCAGTCGCGCTGGGTAGTAACCACCGCCTCAGCCACGGCCAGCGTGTGCTCCAGCGGCAGGAAGCCGAACTCGCTCGCGGTGCGGGCGTAGGTTTTCTTGTTCCCATGCTCGATGGACAAACCGCCGCCCACCAGCAGGTTAAAGCCGACCAGCTTGCCATTTTCGGCAATCGCCACGAAGTTCATGTCGTTGGCGTGCAGGTCGATATCGTTCTGCGGCGGGATAACCACCGTGGTCTTGAATTTGCGCGGCAGGTAGGTCTGACCGAGGATCGGCTCTTCGTCCGTGGTCGCGACTTTCTCCTGATCGAGCCAGATCTCCGCATAGGCACGCGTGCGTGGCAGCAGGTGCTCGGAGATCTTCTTCGCCCACTCGTACGCTTCGGCGTGCAGCTCGGACTCATACGGGTTCGAGGTGCAAAGCACGTTACGGTTCATGTCGTTGGCGGTCGCCAGCGCGTCCAGCCCCACGGAGTGCAGCATCTGGTGCACCGGCTTGACGTTTTTCTTCAGAATGCCGTGGAACTGGAAGGTCTGACGGTTAGTCAGACGGATGCTGCCGTAAATCGTGTTTTCACCGGCAAACTTGTCAATCGCCTGCCACTGTTTGGTGGTGATGATGCCACCCGGCAGGCGGCAGCGCAGCAGCATCGCATGACGCGGCTCCAGCTTCTGTTCGGCACGTTCGGCGCGGATATCGCGGTCGTCCTGCTGGTACATACCGTGGAAACGGATCAGCAGGAAGTTGTCGCCTTTGAAACCGCCGGTCAGGCCGTCATTTAAATCTTCGGCAATGGTACCGCGCAGGTAGTTGCTCTCTACCTTCATGCGCTCGGCATCAGACAGTTTGCCTTCGACCACCAGTGGGCCAGGATGTTTTTCGCTCATTAGTAGACATCTCGCTGATAACGGCGCTCTACGCGCAGCTCACTTAAAAATTCATCCGCCGTTTCGGCATCCATACCGCCGAATTCGGCAATCACTTCCAGCAGTGCCTGCTCAACGTCTTTCGCCATGCGATTGGCGTCGCCGCAGACATAAATGTGGGCGCCGTCATTGATCCAGCGCCACAGCTCTGCGCCCTGTTCGCGCAGTTTGTCTTGTACGTATACTTTTTCTTTCTGATCGCGGGACCAGGCCAGATCGATGCGGGTCAGCACGCCCTCTTTGACGTAGCGCTGCCATTCAACCTGGTAGAGGAAATCTTCAGTAAAATGCGGGTTGCCGAAGAACAGCCAGTTTTTACCCGGCGCCTCGTCCGCTGCACGCTGCTGCATAAAGGCGCGGAACGGTGCGATGCCGGTGCCCGGGCCAATCATGATCACCGGCGTTTCCGGGTTCGCCGGCAGGCGGAAGTTGTCGTTGTGTTCGATAAAGACGCGCACCTCGCCCTCTTCTTCCACGCGGTCGGCCAGGAAGCCCGACGCCCCACCCGCCCGCGCGCGGCCTTCGATGTCGTAACGCACCACGCCAACGGTGATGTGGACTTCGTTTTCCACTTCCGCCTGTGAAGAGGCGATGGAGTAAAGACGCGGCGTCAGCGGACGCAGCAGGCCGATCAGCGCGTCGGCATCCAGCTGTGCCGGGGAGAAACGCACCATATCGACAATCGGCGTCGTCGCGGCGTAATGCTGTAACTTCGTCTTGTCCCCCACCAGCGGCAGAAGGGACTCGCTGCGCGTTAAGGTGGCGTAGTTTTCAACGATATTGGCGGTGTTTACCGTCAGCTCGAAATGCCACTGAAGCGCCTCAGAGAGCGGTAAGGTTTTACCTTCCACCTGGACCGGCTCCGTGCCTTTCAGCCACAGCAGCTCGACCAGCTCTTTCACCAGCGCCGGATCGTTCTGATACCAGACGCCCAGCGCATCGCCAGGCTGATAACGCAGGCCGGAGTCACCGAGGTCGATTTCGATATGGCGCACGTCTTTTTCCGAATCACGGCCCGTGATTTTCTGGTTTACCGACAGGCTCGCCGTCAGCGGCGCCTCTTTCGTGTAAGGGCTGGTGTGGATTTCGTTGACGGTGCCCGCTGCGGTAACGGCGGCCTGCGCTGGCGTCTCTTTCGGGACGCGGGCCTTCAGCACCTCAACGATGCGCGTCCGCCATTCGGCGGCGGCGGCCTGGTATTCGACATCAGCGTCTACGCGATCCAGCAGGCGCTCTGCACCCAGCTCCGCCAGCTTGCTGTCGAAGTCTTTACCGGACTGGCAGAAAAATTCATAGGACGTATCACCGAGGCCGAAGACGGCAAAGGCGGTGCCGTCCAGCTTCGGCGCTTTTTTCGAGAACAGGAACTTATGCAGCGCGACGGCTTCTTCCGCAGGCTCACCTTCCCCCTGCGTTGACGCCACCACCACCAGCAGTTTTTCTGACGCGATCTGTTTGAATTTATAATCCCCGGCGTTGACCAGGTTAACGTTCAGCTTCGCGGCGAGCAGGTCATCACGCAGCGCTTCGGCCACACGACGGGCATTACCCGTTTGCGAAGCGGAGATAAGCGTGATGGCAGGAATTTCAACGGCCGTTGGCGGGACGCCAGCCACAGCACCCGGCTGCTGATTGAGCATTCCCCAGAAATAGCCGGAGACCCAGGCGAGCTGGGTGGGTGAAAAATCGGAAGTCGCGGCCTGGAGGCGCGCCAGTTGCTCCGGGTTAAGGGGAAGCAAATTTGAAGGTGGGGCCTGTGTTGTCATGCGTCGTTATGTTCCAGTAGCAAAGCGGACTTTAAGCGAATAAATCCAAACTGAAGATAAGGTTAACGGCGGGGATAATAACAATTAAAGAAGGGATGGAAATAATAAATAACCAAATGGACTAACCTGTTTTAGTTATCGTTCTTAACGATAAAAGCGATTAAATAACTATTTGAAATAAAACAATAAAGGCCGATAAACACCATGAATACGAGGCGGTGACCGTTCAGAGCCGTTTTAGTTAATGATAAAAATTGTGCTTTCCGGTACTATGCGGCGGTTTTTTCCGCATTCCTGAGAGCTATGATGTCCACCACACTGTTTAAAGATTTCACCTTCGAAGCCGCACACCACCTTCCACACGTTCCTGCCGGACACAAATGTGGCCGCCTGCATGGACACTCGTTTATGGTGCGTCTTGAAATCACCGGTGAAGTCGATCCCCATACGGGCTGGATCATGGACTTTGCCGAACTGAAGGCTGCGTTTAAGCCGACCTACGATCGTCTCGATCACTACTATCTGAATGATATTCCGGGCCTTGAAAACCCGACCAGCGAAGTGCTGGCGAAATGGATTTGGGATCAGATGAAACCGCTGGTTCCGCTGCTGAGCGCGGTGATGATCAAAGAGACCTGCACGGCAGGCTGCGTCTACCGCGGGGAGTGAATCTCCTCCGTTGCGGTCTCACGAGGCACGAGCGGCGTAAACTCGTAGAGCACCAGCGCATTACTCTCCAGTGATTCACTCAGTTGCCAGCCGTCATAAAGGCGTTCATCGCGTACGGAAAGCGTTGGACGCGCTTTATGCGCTATCCAGCGCCACATCTCTTCATCAGGGCCGCTTTCGCTGCCAACCCCTTCAAGCAACGGATAGAGCGCGCCGTTGTGCTGATCAAACAGATGGCATTTAATTCGCCATTTACCGCGCATTCCCTTCAGGTGTAAATGATACTGCTGGCGAAAACGCTGGATGAAGGCTTCTTCACTGGAAAGGAGCGGATTAAAAACCACCACATTACGCAGCAACAGCTGATAACCATTGCGATGGCGCGTAAGCAGGACACGCTTATCATTGACCAGCACCTCGCCCCGCAGACGTTGCCAGAGCCAGAGCACCCAATAAACCGGACGCGGCAGACCATGGTTATACTGTAGCGCCAGGCTTGAGGTATCGATGGTGTTGTTCGCACGGGCTTCTCCCTGAAGGCCCGAATTAAGCCAGAATCCCGCCAGCCAGACCTGCTCCCGCGTCTCCTCACGTTACTGTGTAGACCCAGACACTTAAACAAAACAGACCCTCCCCAACAAAAGAAAGGTGTAGATCTAGGTCGACGCCATATCAATTAAAA
>NZ_JADCKV010000013.1:0-28914 GCF_014982105.1 Enterobacter cloacae complex sp. P18RS
GGCGCATTATAGGGAGTTCTCCGCAGGCCGCAACCGCTAAATGACAGAAAAATGACTGACTGCTGCATTCCACAGCAAAACCCCGCCTTATACCTTTTTACGCACAGACTTATCCACAATGATACGAAAAAGTAAAAATGTGCGAGCGTTGCGCAAACGTTTTCGTTAAAATGCTCGCGCTTCACAAGGATGCCTCGTCAGGTGTGTTAGATGAGTTTTTCACAGGAAAATTCATCTAACGCTCTCTGTAATCGTGAAATCCAGGGGATTTACCATGCAACAACGTCGTCCAGTCCGCCGCGCTCTGCTCAGTGTTTCTGATAAAGCCGGTATCGTCGAATTCGCTCAGGCACTTTCTGCACGTGGCGTAGAGCTGCTTTCTACAGGCGGTACCGCTCGCCTGTTAGCAGATAAAGGTCTGCCGGTAACCGAAGTGTCCGATTACACCGGTTTCCCGGAAATGATGGATGGACGCGTCAAAACCCTGCACCCGAAAGTGCACGGCGGTATTCTGGGCCGTCGCGGTCAGGACGACGGCATTATGGAGCAGCACAATATTGCCCCCATCGACATGGTGGTTGTTAACCTCTACCCGTTCGCCCAGACCGTTGCCCGCGAAGGCTGTTCTCTGGAAGACGCTGTTGAGAATATCGACATCGGCGGCCCGACCATGGTGCGCTCCGCAGCCAAGAACCATAAAGATGTGGCCATCGTGGTAAAGAGCAGTGACTACAACGCCATTATTAATGAGATGGATGCCAACGAAGGGTCCCTGACGCTTGAAACGCGTTTCGATCTCGCCATCAAAGCCTTCGAGCATACCGCCGCCTACGACAGCATGATCGCCAACTACTTCGGTAGCCTGGTACCTGCCTACCACGGTGAAAGCAAAGATCCATCTGGCCGCTTCCCGCGCACGCTGAACCTGAACTTCATTAAGAAGCAGGATATGCGTTACGGCGAGAACAGCCACCAGCAGGCTGCCTTCTATATAGAAGAAGAGGTAAAAGAAGCCTCTGTAGCGACTGCCCAGCAGGTACAGGGCAAAGCCCTCTCCTATAACAACATTGCCGATACCGACGCCGCGCTGGAATGCGTGAAAGAGTTCAGCGAGCCAGCCTGCGTTATCGTCAAGCACGCCAACCCATGCGGCGTTGCGGTAAGTGCGTCTATTCTGGAAGCTTACGATCGCGCCTACAAAACCGACCCGACCTCCGCGTTCGGCGGCATTATCGCCTTCAACCGCGAGCTGGATGCGGAAACCGCGCAGGCCATCATCTCCCGTCAGTTTGTCGAAGTGATCATCGCGCCATCAGCATCCGAAGAGGCGCTGAAAATCACCGCGGCGAAACAGAACGTGCGCGTACTGGTTTGCGGCCAGTGGGCAGAGCGCGTTCCAGGCCTGGACTTCAAGCGCGTGAACGGCGGGCTTCTGGTTCAGGACCGCGATCTGGGTATGGTGGGCGAAGCCGATCTGCGTGTCGTCACCAAACGTCAGCCAACCGAGCAGGAACTGCGTGACGCGCTGTTCTGCTGGAAAGTGGCGAAGTTCGTGAAATCCAACGCCATCGTCTACGCCAAAGAGAACATGACCATCGGAATAGGCGCAGGCCAGATGAGCCGCGTTTACTCTGCGAAAATCGCGGGTATTAAAGCAGGTGACGAAGGTCTGGAAGTCAAAGGTTCCGCCATGGCCTCTGACGCCTTCTTCCCGTTCCGCGACGGTATCGATGCGGCCGCTGCTGTGGGCATCACCTGTGTGATCCAGCCTGGCGGTTCAATCCGTGATGACGAAGTGATTGCCGCTGCCGACGAGCATGGCATCGCAATGATCTTCACCGACATGCGCCACTTCCGCCATTAATTCCCGGAGCAGAAAATGAAAGTATTAGTGATTGGTAACGGCGGGCGCGAGCACGCCCTGGCGTGGAAAGCAGCGCAGTCTCCGCAGGTTGAAACCGTCTTTGTGGCACCGGGTAACGCCGGGACCGCGCTGGAGCCCGCACTACAGAACGTCACCATCGGCGTAACCGATATCCCGGCGCTGCTGAGCTTTGCCCAAAACGAGAATATCGATCTGACGATTGTTGGCCCGGAAGCGCCGCTGGTGATCGGCGTTGTAGATGCCTTCCGCGCCGCGGGCCTGAAAATTTTCGGCCCAACGGAAGGGGCTGCGCAGCTGGAAGGCTCAAAAGCCTTCACCAAAGATTTTCTCGCGCGTCATAACATCCCGACGGCGGAATATCAGAACTTCACCGAGGTAGAGCCTGCTCTGGCTTACCTGCGTGAAAAAGGCGCGCCGATTGTGATCAAAGCCGACGGCCTGGCTGCCGGGAAAGGCGTTATCGTGGCGATGACCCTCGAAGAAGCGGAAGCCGCCGTGCAGGATATGCTGGCGGGTAACGCCTTTGGCGACGCGGGCCACCGCATCGTAATTGAAGAATTCCTCGACGGCGAAGAAGCGAGCTTTATCGTGATGGTTGACGGCGAGCACGTTCTGCCGATGGCGACCAGCCAGGATCACAAGCGCGTAGGCAATGCCGACACGGGGCCAAACACCGGCGGGATGGGAGCTTACTCCCCTGCTCCGGTGGTCACTGACGAAGTACACCAGCGCACCATGGACCGCATCATCTGGCCAACCGTGAAGGGGATGGCTGCGGAAGGCAATACCTACACCGGTTTCCTTTACGCAGGCCTGATGATCGACAAGCAGGGTAACCCGAAGGTGATTGAATTCAACTGCCGCTTCGGCGATCCGGAAACCCAGCCGATCATGCTGCGCATGAAGTCCGATCTGGTTGATCTGTGTCTGGCGGCGTGCGAAGGCAAGCTGGACGAGAAAACTTCCGAGTGGGACGAGCGTGCCTCTTTAGGTGTGGTGATTGCTGCGGGTGGCTATCCGGGTAGCTACAACACCGGAGATGAGATCCACGGCCTGCCGCTGGAAGAGATTGACGGTGCGAAGGTGTTCCACGCCGGTACAAAGCTCTCTGACGACGACCGCGTGCTCACCAACGGCGGTCGCGTGCTGTGTGCGACCGCGCTGGGCCAGACCGTGGCAGAGGCGCAGAAGCGCGCCTATGCGCTGATGGCGGATATTCACTGGAATGGCAGCTTCAGCCGCCAGGATATCGGCTATCGTGCCATTGCGCGGGAGCAGGGAGAGTAATTTCACACCCTCACCCTAACCCTCTCCCACAGGGAGAGGGGATTTACGTCAGAAACTCTTCTCTGTCGGCTGCCAGGTGCAGAAATCTTCATTCGCCACCAGCAACAGCTGAGAGCCTTCCGGCGCTTCCAGCCATGCCACACTCACCTCCACAGATGAATGCCGTTGACGACGCTGAATGTGTTCGGTTGCCCAGGATTCAAGCTCAGGCTTCACCGTCTGCCCTTCGCAGGTGGTCACCGTGCCGTCGGCATGCCAGCGCCCCTGGCGCAGCACCACGCGGCCCTGACGCAGCGCATCGCTGGTCTGGCGGAGTTGTTCAGCACGGTAGCGGTAGAGAGCGACCTGATCGCTGGAAAGCTGCTGTTTCAGTCCACTGACCTCATGCTGCATAAAGCTCAGCTCGCCGTGGTCGTCGAAACGCACCTTCACGTGTTCGGGAGTCTTACTGTAGATATTCAGTTCAATGAGCGACAGCGCATCGCCCTGCCAGCGGTATTCTGCGGTCGAGGTGTTGCCGTTATGCCACGGGCTGAATGCGGTGAGCATATGGACTTCATCGCTGGAATCTTTGCGCCAGATCCTGACCGCACCCTGGTTGTCAGCATAGCCGCTGGCGGTAAACGGGGGGAGTGAGGAATCATGGCTACAGGCAGAGAGCAACAGTACGCCTGCCAGCGCGAGCGTTCCACGCCAGAATGACAAAAGGGGCGTTGCCGCCCCTTCGTTAAAACTGTTCACTGCCACGCGTCTTACTTAACTGCGTCTTTCAGTGCTTTACCAGAAACAAATGCCGGCACGTTAGCTGCGGCGATTTTGATTTCTTTACCGGTCTGCGGGTTGCGGCCAGTACGCTCAGCGCGGTGGTTCACTTTGAAGGTACCGAAACCAACCAGTTGTACAGCATCGCCTTCTTTCAGAGACTCAGTAATAGCAGCCAGGGTAGATTCCAGAGCAGCTTTAGCCTGCACTTTAGACAGATCAGCCTTGTCCGCAATTACATCAATCAGTTGAGTCTTGTTCATAAGTTATCCTTTCAATGTGTTTATCGCTTGCTAAGCATCGAGTGCGACGAAAATGCCAAAAAAGCACTCTCCTGCATACACGCACCGATAGCCACTTTTTTTCGCCCCCCAAATGTAGACCAGACGGGGGGCGAAAGGGAAGAGTCGAGGAGTGACAAAACAGGCGTTAAATCACGTTTTGTTGTCTCATTGGTTAAAAATTATACCAATATTGCTCTCGCTGGCCTCGCGCAGGTCCGCGCGAAGCCCTTTGATCAGCTCAATATCACGTTCTTCACACTCCGCCAGCAGACGGAAAATTTCCCACTGAATATCCCATTCCTGTTCAACCGCCGGGTTAGCGCGCAGCTCTTCGTCGGTCATTTCACGGCCTTCCTGGGTCATTTCCAGCATCGCAACAGTGGTAATGGATGCCTTACTGACTTCAATGGCGTGTTCCAGGGTTTCACCGCTCAGACGGGAGTGGATCAGCTCGCTCAACGCCACACAGGCATCAATGGCCGGGTAGACGCCATACAGGTCGAAATCATCCGCAGCCGGAATAGCCTCTTCCAGCTTTTCGAGCTGAGAGTCAAAATTTACCTTCGCATCTTTGACCGTCAGCGTCTCCCAGATTAAATCCAGGATACGACGATAAATCTGGCCTTCGCCAAACGCCGTCTGCTTGCAGAACGCGGCATAGTTGGGATACATGCGCTCGCACAGGCAAGCCATAAACGTCACGTGCTGCCAGCTTTCCAGCTTCTCAAGGCGCAGATGAATCGGGTTTTGTAACATGATGATGTCTCGAATCGAAAATTAGCCGCAGTTTACCTGAATCACGGCTGAATTTCCTGCCAACGAATGAATGCCGGACGTGAAGAGGCCACGGCGTCAGCCCAGCGGGTTGGCTCAGGTAAACGGTAGCCCTTCATACAGCGTTGCACCCACGCCAGGGCGCTATCCATGCTGACCCGATGCCCGGTGGCGATAAACAACGGGTTGCAGCGCGCTTTACTGCGCCAGACCCACGCCAGCTGCTCGCCTTTATGGATAAGCGGCGCCAGTGCGCCCGGTTCGGCAGAGAGCGGCTCAAACGCGCCGCACAGGCGTTTTTTCGCCACGCCGATGGTCGGCACGTCCACCAGCAGACCAAAGTGGCTGGCGACGCCTAAGCGACGCGGATGGGAGATACCATGCCCATCAACAAACAGTAGATCGGGTTTTTGCGAGAGTTGCTCCCACGCGGCCAGCAGCGCGGGATATTCGCGGAAGGAGAGAAAGCCGGGGATATAGGGCATGGTGGTGGCGATACGCGCCACCTTGTACTCCACCAGCTCCAGCGAAGGGTATTTCAGCACCACCATCGCCGCTCGCGTCACTTCACCGCCCTGCTCAAATCCGACGTCCGCCCCGCCAATGTACCGCGGAGGGTCCGTATCCAGACGATCCTCGCGGATCACTGATGAAGCCAGTTCGATTTGCTGAGCGCGTAGCGACGCGAGATCCATAACCACTCCTTACTGATGATACTGGGCAGAAAGCCGATGCACCGCCTCCACAAATACGCCAGCGTGTTCTGGCGGTACATCCTGATGAATACCGTGACCGAGGTTGAAGACGTGGCCTTCGCCCTGGCCGAAACCAGACAGTATAGTCGACACTTCTTCTTCAATGCGGGCAGGCTGTGCATAGAGCATGGACGGGTCCATGTTGCCCTGGAGCGCTACTTTGTCCCCCACGCGACGGCGCGCATCGGCAATATCGGTGGTCCAGTCGAGGCCCAGCGCGTCGCAGCCGGTGGCCGCCATCGCTTCCAGCCACTGACCGCCGCCTTTGGTAAACAGCGTCACCGGCACGCGACGGCCTTCGTTTTCACGCAGCAGACCATCGACAATTTTGTGCATGTAGTACAGGGAGAACTGCTGATAATCACGTCCGGTCAGCACGCCGCCCCAGGTGTCGAAAATCATCACCGACTGCGCGCCCGCTTTAATCTGCGCGTTGAGATAGAGCGTGACGCTCTTCGCCAGCTTGTCGAGCAGGGCATGCAGGGCCAGCGGCTCGGCGTACATCATCTTTTTGATGACGGTAAAGACTTTGCTGCTACCGCCTTCCACCATATAGGTGGCCAGCGTCCACGGACTACCGGAGAAGCCAATCAGCGGCACGTCGCCTTTCAGTTCGCGGCGAATGGTGCGCACGGCGTTCATCACATAGCCCAGCTCGCCTTCCGGATCGGGGATCGGCAGCTTATCAACGTCAGCTTTGCTTTTGATCGGAGAGGTAAAACGCGGGCCCTCGCCGGTTTCGAAATAGAGCCCAAGGCCCATCGCATCCGGAATGGTGAGAATGTCCGAAAAAAGAATGGCGGCATCGAGCGGGAAGCGGCGCAGCGGCTGGAGCGTCACTTCACAGGCCAGCTCGGCGTTTTTGCACAGCGACATAAAATCGCCCGCCTGCGCGCGCGTGGCTTTGTACTCTGGCAGATAGCGTCCCGCCTGGCGCATCATCCACACCGGGGTGACATCAACGGGCTGGCGCAGCAGCGCACGCAGATAACGATCGTTCTTCAGTTCGGTCATTTTTGCAGTTCCTTATTGCGTCAGTCCGTCAGTGTAACACTACTCATACTCGGCCCGACACATTGCCACGGTATCTTCTATCAGGCGACGCGCCACCGTTCCCGGCGGGGGCAGCAGCGGTAAATCGTCGTAGCGATACCAGTTCGCCTCCAGCAGCTCTTTCTGATCGATAACAATCTCGCCGCTGTCGTATTCCGCCATAAACGCGGTCATCAGGGACATCGGGAACGGCCACGGCTGCGACGTCACATAGCGCAGGTTTTTCACCTTAATGCCGCTCTCCTCCATCACCTCGCGCGCCACCGCCTGTTCCAGCGTTTCGCCGACTTCCACGAACCCGGCGAGGACGGTGTGAATGCCGTTACGATGACGAGTATGCTGCGCCAGCAGGATGGAATCATCACGGCGGATGGCGACAATGATGCACGGTGCGATTTGCGGGTAGTAGCGTTCACGACAGTGGCCGCAGAGCATTGCCCACTCGGTTTTACTCGGGTGCATGGTGTGGCCGCAGTAGCCGCAGTATTTGTGCGAGCGATAAAACTCCGCCAGCTGCACGCCGCGCCCCGCCAGCTGGAACAGGCCGACATCCAGATCCAACACCTGACGAACGGATCCCATATCCTGACGACGAGCCTGTTGGATCAACCATACCGGATCGCCCTGCCACTCTCCGATCCGCAGCGCAGGTTGGCCGACGAGATCGAAGATGTCTGCCGCGCCGTAGGGTATCTCCCCACCGGGCAGCCATAATTTTTGTTCGTGA
Organism: Enterobacter cloacae complex sp. P18RS; assembly: GCF_014982105.1. Lineage (NCBI taxonomy): Bacteria > Pseudomonadati > Pseudomonadota > Gammaproteobacteria > Enterobacterales > Enterobacteriaceae > Enterobacter > Enterobacter cloacae complex sp. P18RS. Next base: position 7,528 of record NZ_JADCKV010000013.1, read on the forward strand.
CTGACGATCCACCAACCCAGATCTGATTTTTCAATAATACGATCCATATCTATTGCACTACCTTCGCTTCACTGACATGTTGTTAGCATTGTGGTTACATTTTGGATAAGCAGATCCCATTCTAAACCTTATGGAGTTGACCATGTTAAACCAGCTGGAAAGCCTGACTGAGCGCGTTGGAGGAAGTAACACCCTGGTGGATCGCTGGCTACATGTGCGCAAGCATCTACTCGTGGCGTATTACAATCTGGTTGGTCTTAAGCCTGGCAAAGAATCCTTTATGCGGCTGAATGAAAAAGCGCTGGACGACTTTTGTCAGAGCCTGGTCGACTACCTCTCCGACGGCCATTTCAACCTTTATGAACGCATTATTCGCGAAATGGAAGGGACAACGCCGTATTTAGCGGCCAGCAAACTCTGTCCGCTGCTGGAAGCCAACACCCAGCAGATCATGGACTACTACGATTCCACGCTGGAGAACGCTATCGATCACGATAACTATCTTGAGTTTCAGCAGGCGCTTTCCGACCTTGGCGAAGCGCTGGAAGAGCGATTCACGCTGGAAGACAAGCTCATCGCCCTCGTGCTGGACAACAACCTGAATATCAGCACCAGCGATAACGTTGCGCGCCCTGCTTGAGTTCTTAATCGTTAACGAGTAATTTACAACCATTCGCCCCTCTCACGAGGGGGATTTTTCTTGTCGGAGTGCCCAGTGTGAAAGCACGGGCTGAGACCGTTAATTCGGGATCCGCGGAACCTGATCAGGTTAATACCTGCGAAGGGAACAAGAGTCACACTGCTGTTGTATCGCCCCCCGGCGATCTTCTCTTGCTTCATCCGTCGTCTGACAAGCCATGTCCTTCACTTTTGGAATGAGCTATGTCTACTGCAAAACTGACCCGCCGCGAACAGCGCGAACACGCACAACGCTTCATCGACACCCTGGAAGGCACCGCTTTCCCGAACTCGAAACGCATCTACATTTCCGGCTCACAGGCTGATATCCGCGTCCCGATGCGCGAAATCCAGCTCAGCCCGACGCTTATCGGCGGCAGCAAAGAAAACCCGCAGTTTGAAGACAACGAAGCCGTGCCGGTATACGACACTTCCGGCCCGTACGGCGACCCTTCTGTTGCTATCAACGTACAGCAGGGTCTGGCAAAACTGCGCCAGCCGTGGATTGACGCCCGTAACGACTGCGAAGAACTGAGCGTGCGCAGCTCGGCGTATACCAACGCGCGCCTGGCCGACGACGGTCTGGACGCGCTGCGCTTTACCGGCCTGCTGACGCCGAAACGCGCTAAAGCGGGCAAATGCGTCACCCAGCTGCACTACGCGCGCCAGGGGATCGTCACGCCGGAGATGGAGTTCATCGCCATCCGCGAAAACATGGGCCGTGAGCGCATCCGCAGCGAAGTGCTGCGCCACCAGCATCCTGGTGAAGGGTTTGGCGCTCGCCTGCCGGAAAACATCACGCCGGAATTTGTGCGTGACGAAGTGGCCGCCGGGCGCGCCATTATCCCCGCCAACATCAACCACCCGGAATCCGAGCCGATGATTATCGGCCGCAACTTCCTGGTGAAGGTCAACGCCAATATCGGCAACTCAGCGGTGACGTCATCCATCGAAGAAGAGGTGGAAAAGCTGGTCTGGTCGACGCGCTGGGGCGCGGACACGGTGATGGATCTGTCCACTGGCCGTTATATTCACGAAACCCGCGAATGGATCCTGCGTAACAGCCCGGTGCCGATCGGTACCGTCCCGATTTATCAGGCGCTGGAGAAGGTCAACGGCATCGCCGAAAACCTCACCTGGGAAGCGTTCCGCGACACGCTGCTGGAGCAGGCCGAGCAGGGCGTGGACTACTTCACCATCCACGCGGGCGTGCTGCTGCGCTACGTGCCGATGACGGCGAAACGTCTGACCGGTATCGTCTCACGCGGCGGTTCGATTATGGCGAAATGGTGCCTTTCCCATCATCAGGAAAACTTCCTCTACGAGCACTTCCGCGAAATCTGCGAAATTTGCGCCGCGTACGACGTCTCCCTGTCGCTGGGCGACGGCCTGCGCCCGGGCTCCATCCGCGATGCTAACGACGAGGCGCAGTTTGCCGAGCTGCACACGCTGGGCGAGCTGACCAAAATCGCCTGGGAGTACGACGTGCAGGTGATGATTGAAGGCCCGGGCCATGTGCCGATGCAGATGATCCGTCGCAACATGACCGAAGAGCTGGAGCACTGCCACGAAGCACCGTTCTACACCCTGGGGCCGTTGACCACCGATATTGCGCCGGGCTACGATCACTTCACGTCAGGCATTGGCGCGGCGATGATCGGCTGGTTCGGCTGCGCCATGCTCTGCTACGTGACGCCGAAAGAGCACCTCGGGCTGCCAAACAAAGAGGACGTGAAGCAGGGGCTGATCACCTACAAGATTGCCGCCCACGCGGCGGATCTGGCGAAAGGCCATCCGGGCGCGCAAATCCGCGACAACGCCATGTCCAAAGCGCGCTTTGAATTCCGCTGGGAAGACCAGTTTAACCTGGCCCTCGATCCGTTCACCGCCCGCGCCTATCACGACGAAACCCTGCCGCAGGAATCGGGCAAAGTTGCGCACTTCTGCTCCATGTGTGGACCTAAATTCTGCTCGATGAAGATCAGCCAGGAAGTACGCGATTACGCCGCCGCGCAGACCATTGAAGTCGGCATGGCGGACATGTCGGAAACCTTCCGCGCGAAAGGCGGCGAAATCTACCTCAAAAAGGAGGAGGCGTAATGTACCAGCCCGATTTCCCCTCCGTGCCCTTCCGCTTAGGGCTTTACCCGGTGGTGGACAGCGTGGAGTGGATCGCCCGCCTGCTGGAAGCTGGCGTTCGCACCCTCCAGCTACGCATCAAGGATAAACGCGATGAAGAGGTGGAGGCCGACGTGATCGCCGCTATCGCGCTGGGACGTCGCTACCACGCCCGCCTGTTTATCAACGACTACTGGCGGCTGGCGGTTAAACACCAGGCGTACGGCGTGCATCTGGGACAGGAAGATCTGGAAACGACCGATCTCAACGCGATCCGTGACGCCGGTCTGCGGCTGGGCGTCTCCACCCACGACGATATGGAGATCGACGTGGCGCTGGCGGCCCGCCCCTCTTACATCGCGCTCGGGCACGTTTTCCCAACGCAAACCAAACAGATGCCGTCCGCTCCACAGGGTTTGACGCAGCTGGCGGCCCACGTTAAGCGCCTTGCCGATTACCCCACCGTCGCCATCGGCGGGATCAGTCTTGAACGTGCGCCCGCGGTGCTGGAGACCGGCGTCGGCAGTATCGCCGTCGTCAGCGCTATCACCCAGGCGGCAGACTGGCAGGCCGCCACCGCGCAGCTTTTACAACTGGCAGGAGCAGGTGATGAAAGATCGTGATTTTATGCGTTACAGCCGCCAGATCCTGCTGGAGGATATCGCCATCGAGGGGCAGCAAAAGCTGCTCGCCAGCCGGGTACTGATTGTCGGTCTGGGCGGATTAGGCACCCCCGCCGCGCTGTATCTGGCCGGCGCGGGCGTGGGCACGCTGGTGCTGGCCGATGACGACGAGGTACATCTCAGCAATCTGCAACGGCAAATTCTCTTTACGACAGAAGATATCAACCAGCCTAAAGCGCACGTTACGCGCCAGCGGCTGAACCAGCTTAACCCCGATATCGAACTGGTCGCACTCCAGACGCGGCTGAGCGGGGAAGATCTGCAACGCGAAGTGGCCCTTGCCGACGTGGTGCTGGACTGTACGGACAATATGGCGACACGTCAGGCCATCAACGCGGCCTGTGTTGCGCAGAACACGCCGCTGATCACCGCCAGCGCGGTCGGTTTCGGTGGGCAAATAATGGTGCTTACGCCGCCTTGGGCACAGGGCTGCTACCGCTGCCTGTGGCCGGACGAGGCTGAACCGGAGCGTAACTGCCGCACGGCAGGCATTCTGGGCCCGGTGGTGGGCGTGATGGGTACTCTTCAGGCGCTGGAGGCCATCAAGTTGCTCAGCGGCATGGAGACAGAACGCAACACGCTGCGGCTGTTCGACGCCCGCTCCAGCGGCTGGCGTCATCTGGCGTTAAACCGTGCCAGCCACTGCCCGGTATGCGGAGGCCGCAATGCGCATTCTGTTTAACGATGAGCCGATGACGTGCGACGACGATCTCACCGTTGCCGCCCTGCTCGACATGCTGCGCCAGCTGAAGCCGGGAACGGCGCTGGCGCTCAATCAACAGATCCTGCCGCGCGAGCGGTGGGAACATCAGCAGGTCAATGAGGGCGACCAGATCCTGCTGTTTCAGGTTATCGCAGGGGGCTGAGATGTTACGTATTGCCGACAAAGTCTTTGATTCACATCTGTTCACCGGAACCGGAAAATTCGCCTCCCCGCAACTGATGGTGGATGCCATTCGTGAAAGCGGCAGCCAGCTGGTGACGCTGGCGATGAAGCGCGTGGATTTGCGTCAGCACAACGATGCCATACTTGCGCCGTTACTGGAGGCAGGCGTGACGCTCTTACCGAATACCTCCGGTGCGAAAACGGCCGAGGAAGCAATTTTCGCTGCGCAACTGGCGCGGGAAGCGCTCGGCACCCGCTGGCTGAAGCTGGAAATTCATCCGGACGCCCGCTGGCTGTTGCCCGATCCGATCGAAACCCTGAAAGCGGCAGAGAAGCTGGTGCAGCAGGGATTCACCGTTCTGCCCTACTGTGGTGCCGACCCCGTGCTCTGTAAGCGTCTGGAAGAGGTCGGCTGCGCGGCCGTAATGCCGCTGGGCGCCCCCATTGGCTCCAACCAGGGGCTGGAGACCCGCGCGATGCTGGAAATCATTATTGAGCAGGCGACCGTGCCCGTGGTGGTGGATGCGGGCATCGGCGTACCCAGTCACGCCGCGCAGGCGCTGGAGATAGGGGCCGATGCGGTGCTGGTCAATACCGCGATTGCGGTGGCCGACGACCCGGTGATGATGGCGCGTGCGTTCCGCCTTGCCGTGGAGTCCGGTCTGCTGGCTCGGCAGTCCGGCCCCGGCTCGCGCAGTGTTCAGGCGCAGGCCACCAGCCCGCTGACCGATTTTCTGGAGGCGCTCTGATGGCTACCTTTACCGATCGCTGGCGTCAGCTTAACTGGGACGATATTGCCTTACGCATCAACAGTAAAACCTCTGCGGACGTAGAGCGGGCATTAACAGCCAAACATTTGACGCGCGAGGATTTGATGGCCCTGCTTTCTCCGGCAGCCAGCGCGTACCTTGAACCAATGGCCCAGCGCGCGCAACGCCTCACCCGCCAGCGTTTTGGCAACACGGTGAGCTTTTACGTGCCGCTCTATCTTTCTAACCTGTGCGCCAACGACTGCACCTACTGTGGTTTCTCCATGAGCAACCGTATTAAGCGTAAAACGCTGGATGAGCATGAGATCGCCCGCGAGTGTGCGGCTATTCGTGAGATGGGTTTTGAACATCTCCTGCTGGTGACGGGTGAACATCAGGGCAAAGTGGGGATGGACTATTTTCGCCAGCATCTTCCAGCCATCCGCCGCGAATTTGCCTCGTTGCAAATGGAAGTGCAGCCTCTGTCGCAGGAGGAATATGCGGAGCTGAAAACCCTCGGGCTGGACGGCGTAATGGTTTATCAGGAAACCTACCATGAGGCGACCTATGCCCGGCATCACCTGAAAGGGAAGAAGCAGGATTTCATCTTCCGGCTGGAAACGCCGGACAGGCTGGGGCGCGCCGGTATCGATAAAATTGGGCTGGGCGCGCTTATCGGTCTGTCCGACAGCTGGCGGGTGGACTGCTATATGGTGGCGGAGCATCTGCTGTGGCTACAGCAGCAGTACTGGCAAAGCCGCTATTCCATCTCTTTCCCGCGGCTGCGTCCCTGTACGGGAGGCGTTGAACCCGCCTCGCTGATGGATGAGCGCCAGCTGGTGCAAACCCTGTGTGCATTTCGCCTGTTCGCGCCGGAAGTGGAATTGTCGCTCTCCACGCGTGAATCCCCCGCGTTTCGCGACCGCGCGATCCCGCTGGCGATCAATAACGTCAGCGCCTTTTCCAAAACGCAGCCGGGCGGTTACGCGGACGATCACCCGGAACTGGAACAGTTTGCACCGCACGACGGCCGACGGCCCGAAGCGGTGGCGGAAGCCCTGACTGCACAGGGGCTACAGCCGGTGTGGAAAGACTGGGATAGCTGGCTGGGAAGAGCCTCGCATTAGCGCTGAAACTGTCTGCAAAAATGCGAAAAGGTTACGAGGCGGCTCGTAAGATCATAACCGGGCGATTGAGGCGATCTGCCCGGTTTTCTTATGCTTAACCACGTCAGCAACGGACGCTGACCAGGGTGAAAATGCTTCTTCCTCGTTTCGCCCTGCCCTCCGCCTCTTAAACAAAATTCAATTGATACAATAAATACGTCGTTTCTTATCTACGCTTAAGATAAATCATCTCGTCGGTAATCGCCTTCTGTATAATTTACTATCAGCAACCGGACAGCGACTATGCTGAGGGTATCGACAGACGCAACGCGTCTACCATCTGGATTGATGTACAACTCATGGCACTCCACAGTAAAAAGCTTTCTTTTACCCGGCCAATTATGGTCAGCTTCGCGGGGATCCTGTTCAGTTTCGCGCTGATCGCCGTCCTGGTCGTCCTTTCACAGAGAAAGGATTTTCTTGAGGATTATCATAAGATTAATGGTAACTTCACCCATAATCTGGCGGTGAACTATACCGAATCCATCCTGCGAGAAAATGACTATATTCTTGGTCGCGCTGCGATGTACTTCGCCCGTAATGACAGAGTGAATCAGACAATAAATATCGATCCGACACACGGTTTGCAGATGTTGATGCATTTGCAGAACCTGATGCCGACGGTGTCGTCTATCTCTCTGGCGGACACAGAAGGGCGCCATCTGCGCGCGCCGGAAGTGCTGCCAACGGAGAAAAGTAAGTCGTTCGACGCCAGAACCCGCCCATGGTTTGTCGGGCAAGCGGAAGCCAGCAACTTTCCTCACTACACCCGCCCCTATCTGGACTATTTCACCCAACATCCTACTGTCACCCTCTATAAGCCGGTCATTTCACCGGAAGGCCGTCTGAAGGGCACGCTCGCTTTCCATCTTGATTTAACGTCCATGGGGTATACCCTGCGCCAGATGGTGGCGCCGGTTCAGGGTGAGTTTTTTGTCGTGGAGCGTGACGGCGCCGTTGTGCTGCATCCGGACACGGGGGCGCTCTTTAAGCAGTACGTAAGCGAAGCGCTGATGGACAAAATGACCAGCGGCGAAGGCCATCTTTTCGACCCCAAAAGTAAAACCTGGTATTACTACTACTCTTTCACCAATCCGGACTGGTTTGTGATTTATCGGGTCTCCGATGCCACGCTTACCGTCATCACCCGGCATGAAACCACCGTCGTCGGCTGGGGATTTGCGCTGGCGGCAATCATCATCATTTTGTTCGGGCTTTACCTTCGTCATGCCTCGCGTTCTGTGCTGATGAACATTATCAACGCCATCAAAACCGGCGACGTCAACCAGGCACCACGCCTTGAGGCGATGCTCAGCCATACCATTCGAACCAATAAAGAACGCGAGCTGGCCTATGTCCGTCAGGCCACCCATGATGCGCTGACAGGCTGCAAAAATCGCCGTGCGTTCGATAACGATGTGGATGAGCTGCTTACTGCTCATCAACCCTTCGTTCTGGCGCTGATCGACATCGATAACTTCAAATCCATTAACGACACCTGGGGCCACCTGAGCGGGGATATTGTGCTGCGCAACGTGGCGCGGGAAGGTATTCAGATCATGCAGCCGCACCACGTTTCCGTTTACCGCTACGGTGGAGAAGAGTTCGGCGTGATATTCCCGGCCGAGCTGATGAACTCCGCGCACACGCTACTGGAAGCCTGGCGCACCGCCGTTGAAAAGCGGACCTGGCGGGAAGAGAATCTGCGAGTGACCTTCAGCGCCGGGATGGGGGAGTGGCACTTCGAACCGCTGGAACAATTTATCGGTAGCGTAGATGAAGCGCTGTATACCGCTAAACAACAGGGTAAAAACCGCATCGTAAGCACGGCCAGCCGATAATACCCTTACTCAAATTCTGCCCGATCTGACGGGCAGAATGCTCTCCGCTGTAAAATTGTAACCGGTTTCAGGAAAATGCCGATTTCTTTGTGATGCCTGACACACAATCGCGGTAAAGCGGTTGTTGAAGCGGTCTGCACGGGATAATTATCAATAAACACATGTAGATCGAGGCTGACTATGAAGAACATCGTTTTATGCTGTGCAGCGGGAATGTCAACCAGCATGCTGGTTCAACGTATGAAAGATGCCGCGCAGAAAAAAGGAGTCGAAGTAACCATTAAAGCCGTTCCGGTCGCGGAGTTTAAAGATAACATCGCGACGGCTGATATCGTATTACTGGGGCCACAGGTTAAATACGAACAGGCAAAACTCCAGGCGCAGGCCGATCCGCTCGGAAAAAAGGTTGCGGTCATCGACATGATGGATTACGGCATGATGAAAGGTGATGCCGTACTGGAAAAAGCGCTCAAACTTCTGGAGTCATAATGGAAGACTTAGAAACCACGATTATGGAACTGCTTGTCAACGCAGGCGCAGCGCGCAGCGCGGCCCTGACGGCGTTGCAGATGGCGCGAAAAGGCGACTTTGATGAAGCCGAGAAAGCGATGGAAGAATCGCGTGAATATGTGAAACATGCGCATACGATCCAGACGCAGCTTATCGGTCTTGATGAAGGGACCGGGAAACTTCCGGTTAACCTGATCACCGTTCACTCTCAGGATCACCTGATGAACGCGATGGTTATTCAGGATCTGGCGGGCGATATGATTGAGCTTTATCGACGTATCCCGTTAGTGAACTGAAGACATACAGATGTAAAAAAACCCGCCGAGGCGGGTTTTTTATTGTCGGGTGGCGCTACGCTTACCCGACCTGTGATTCATATGCCCGGTAATTTTACCTACCGGGCATCAACGATTACTCGTTGTCGGAACCGCCCAGACCTGCGTTCAGCAGTTCTGCAAGGCTCGCGGATGCATCTTCGGCAGTCACCTGCGGTGCAGCTGGCAGTTCGCCCGCTGCGCGACGACGCATACGATCCTGGTGGTACGCATAACCGGTACCGGCCGGGATCAGACGACCCACGATAACGTTCTCTTTCAGACCGCGCAGTTCATCACGTTTACCTGCAACAGCCGCTTCGGTCAGGACACGAGTGGTTTCCTGGAACGATGCAGCAGAGATGAAGGACTCGGTTGCCAGAGACGCTTTGGTGATACCCAGCAGATCGCGTGCGAAGGTCGCACCGATTTTGCCGTTCGCTTCCAGATCGCGGTTAGCGATCTTAACGCGTGAGTATTCAACCTGCTCGCCTTCCAGGAAGTCGGAGCTGCCCGCGTTTTCGATGGTTGCTTTACGCAGCATCTGACGAACGATAACTTCAATGTGTTTATCGTTAATCTTAACGCCTTGCAGACGGTATACGTCCTGTACTTCGTTAACAATGTAACGGGTAACAGCATGCACACCACGCAGACGCAGGATGTCGTGCGGCGCTTCTGGACCATCGGAAACCACGTCACCACGTTCTACGCGTTCACCTTCGAACACGTTGAGCTGACGCCACTTAGGAATCATCTCTTCGTACGGCTCGCTGCCATCTACTGGCGTAATAACCAGGCGGCGCTTACCTTTGGTCTCTTTACCGAAGGAGATGATACCGCTGATTTCAGCCAGGATCGCAGGCTCTTTCGGACGACGTGCTTCGAACAGGTCCGCAACGCGTGGCAGACCACCGGTGATGTCCTTGGTACCGCCGGATTCCTGAGGAATACGCGCCAGGGTGTCACCAGAGCTGATCTGTACGCCATCTTCCAGCTGTACAATCGCTTTACCCGGCAGGAAGTACTGCGCAGGCATATCGGTACCAGGGATCAGAACGTCGTTGCCCTGAGCATCAACGATTTTCAGTGCAGGACGCAGATCTTTACCGCCGGTAGTACGTTCAGCAGAATCCAGAACCACCAGAGAAGACAGACCGGTCAGCTCGTCGGTCTGACGAGTAATGGTCTGGCCGTCGATCATGTCAGTGAAGCGGATGAAACCACTTACTTCGGTGATAACCGGCATGGTGTGTGGATCCCAGTTTGCAACGGTTTCACCGCCAGCAACCTGCTCGCCATCACCTTTCGCCATAACCGCACCGTAAGGCACTTTATAGCTCTCTTTGGTACGACCGAATTCGTCGATCAGCTTCAGCTCGGTGTTACGGGAAGTGATAACCAGTTTACCGCTGGAGTTCACAACCGACTTCGCGTTGCTGAGCTTGATGCTACCTTTGTTTTTCACCTGGATGCTGGATTCAGCAGCCGCACGAGATGCCGCACCACCGATGTGGAACGTACGCATCGTCAGCTGTGTACCCGGCTCACCGATGGACTGTGCCGCGATAACGCCGATAGCCTCACCTTTGTTGATGATGTGGCCACGCGCCAGGTCACGACCGTAGCAGTGCGCACACACACCAAAGTCGGTGTCACAGGATACAACGGAACGCACTTTCACGGAGTCAACAGAGTTCGCTTCCAGCAGGTCACACCACTGTTCGTGCAGCAGGGTGTTGCGTGGAACCAGAATGTCTGCGGTGCCCGGCTTCAGAATGTCTTCCGCGGTCACACGACCCAGTACGCGATCGCGCAGCGGCTCTTTAACATCACCACCCTCGATAACCGGGGTCATGGTGATACCTTCGAGGGTGCCACAATCGTCTTCAGTCACAACCAGATCCTGCGCAACGTCAACCAGACGACGCGTCAGATAACCGGAGTTCGCCGTTTTCAGTGCGGTATCCGCCAGACCTTTACGCGCACCGTGCGTGGAGATGAAGTACTGGAGTACGTTCAGACCTTCACGGAAGTTCGCGGTGATTGGCGTTTCGATGATGGAGCCATCTGGCTTCGCCATCAGACCACGCATACCTGCCAGCTGACGAATCTGTGCCGCAGAACCACGCGCACCGGAGTCGGCCATCATGTAGATGCTGTTGAAGGAGACCTGCTGCTCTTCTACGCCGTCACGGTTAATCACGGTTTCGGTTTGCAGGTTATCCATCATCGCTTTAGATACACGATCGTTCGCCGCAGCCCAGATATCGATAACTTTGTTGTAACGTTCGCCTGCGGTTACCAGACCAGACTGGAACTGCTCCTGGATCTCAGCAACTTCAGCTTCCGCTTCAGAGATGATCTCGTGTTTCTTCTCTGGGATGACCATGTCATCGATACCAACAGATGCACCTGAACGCGCTGCATAAGCAAAGCCGGTGTACATTGTCTGGTCAGCGAAGATAACGGTCGGCTTCAGACCCAGAATGCGGTAACAGGTGTTCAGCATTTTGGAGATCGCTTTCTTGCCCAGCGCCTGGTTGACGATGGAGAAAGGCAGACCTTTCGGTACGATCATCCACAGAATAGCACGGCCAACGGTCGTGTCTTTCAGGCTGGTGTGCGCAACGAACTCGCCGTTTTCATCTTTTTCGTATTCGGTGATACGCACTTTAACGCGCGCATGCAGAGAGGCCAGGCCAGCGCGATAAATACGCTCAGCTTCTTTCGGGCCAGTCAGCACCATGCCTTCGCCTTTGGCGTTAACACAGTCACGGGTCATGTAGTACAGACCCAGTACAACGTCCTGAGAAGGAACGATGATAGGTTCACCGTTCGCTGGAGACAGGATGTTGTTGGTAGACATCATCAGCGCACGCGCTTCGAGCTGGGCTTCCAGCGTCAGCGGTACGTGAACAGCCATCTGGTCACCATCGAAGTCGGCGTTATAGGCCGCACAAACCAGCGGGTGCAACTGGATCGCTTTACCTTCGATCAGGACTGGCTCAAAGGCCTGGATACCCAGACGGTGCAGAGTTGGTGCACGGTTCAGCAGTACCGGGTGTTCGCGGATCACTTCGTCCAGGATATCCCAAACGACAGCTTCTTCACGCTCAACCATTTTCTTCGCGGCTTTGATGGTGGTGGCGAGGCCACGCAGTTCCAGCTTGCCGTAGATGAACGGTTTGAACAGCTCCAGTGCCATTTTCTTCGGCAGACCGCACTGATGCAGACGCAGGTATGGACCTACGGTGATTACAGAACGACCGGAGTAGTCAACACGCTTACCGAGCAGGTTCTGACGGAAACGACCCTGCTTACCTTTGATCATGTCGGCCAAAGATTTCAGAGGACGTTTGTTAGAACCGGTGATCGCACGACCACGACGACCGTTATCCAACAGGGCATCGACTGCTTCCTGAAGCATACGTTTTTCGTTGCGTACGATGATGTCCGGCGCAGCCAGATCCAGCAGACGTTTCAGACGGTTGTTACGGTTGATCACGCGACGGTACAGATCGTTCAGATCCGACGTTGCGAAACGACCACCATCCAGCGGAACCAGCGGACGCAGATCTGGCGGCAGAACCGGCAGAACGGTCAGGATCATCCACTCTGGTTTGTTACCAGACTGAACGAACGCTTCCAGCAGTTTGATACGCTTGGTCAGCTTTTTACGCTTGGTTTCGGAGTTGGTTTCGTTCAGCTCTTCGCGCAGAGTTTCACACTCTTGCTCCAGATCCATGCTCTTCAGCAGGGCCTGGATAGCTTCCGCACCCATCTTCGCGTCGAATTCGTCACCGAACTCTTCCAGCGCGTCCAGATACTGTTCTTCGGTCAGGATCTGGTTACGTTCCAGATTGGTCATCCCGCCTTCGATAACCACATAAGATTCGAAGTACAGAACACGTTCGATATCGCGCAGCGGCATATCCAGCAGCAGACCGATACGGGACGGCAGAGATTTCAGGAACCAGATGTGAGCGGTCGGAGACGCCAGCTCGATGTGGCCCATACGCTCACGGCGTACTTTGGTCTGGGTCACTTCAACGCCGCACTTCTCACAGATCACACCACGGTGTTTCAGGCGCTTGTACTTACCGCACAGGCACTCGTAATCTTTTACTGGCCCGAAAATACGCGCACAGAAAAGGCCGTCACGCTCAGGTTTGAACGTACGGTAGTTAATGGTTTCCGGCTTTTTAACTTCACCGAAAGACCATGAACGGATCATGTCTGGCGAAGCCAGAGCAATTTTGATCGCATCAAACTCTTCGGTTTTAGTTTGCGCTTTCAGAAACTTTAATAAGTCTTTCACGGATTTGCTCCCGTCGGAGTTAGCACACTCTGCTGTCGGGCGTTAACCCGACAGCAGTGACCTGTTTGAGCGAGAATTACTCGTCTTCCAGTTCGATGTTGATACCCAGCGAACGAATCTCTTTCAACAGTACGTTGAAGGATTCTGGCATGCCCGGTTCCATCTGATGGTTGCCGTCTACGATGTTCTTATACATCTTAGTACGACCGTTCACGTCATCAGACTTAACGGTGAGCATTTCCTGCAAGGTGTATGCTGCGCCGTATGCTTCCAGCGCCCACACTTCCATCTCCCCGAAGCGCTGACCACCGAACTGAGCCTTACCACCCAGCGGCTGCTGAGTAACCAGGCTGTAAGAACCGGTAGAACGAGCGTGCATCTTGTCGTCGACCAGGTGGTTCAGTTTCAGCATGTACATGTAACCTACGGTTACCGGACGCTCGAACTGTTCACCGGTACGGCCGTCAAACAGCGTAATCTGACCAGACGTTGGCAGACCACCCAGTTGCAGCAGCTCTTTAATTTCAGCTTCTTTTGCACCGTCGAATACCGGCGTTGCAATTGGCATACCTTTGCGCAGGTTCTCTGCCAGACGCAGCACTTCTTCATCGCTGAAGGTGTTCAGGTCGACTTTCTGACGAACGTCGGTACCCAGATCGTAGGCACGCTGGATGAACTCGCGCAGTTTCGCGACTTCCTGCTGCTGTTTCAGCATGGCGTTGATCTTATCGCCGATACCTTTCGCAGCCATACCCAGGTGGGTTTCCAGAATCTGACCGATGTTCATACGAGACGGTACGCCCAGTGGGTTCAGTACGATATCTACCGGCGTACCGTTAGCATCGTGCGGCATATCTTCGATCGGGTTGATCTTAGAGATAACACCCTTGTTACCGTGACGACCTGCCATCTTATCACCAGGCTGGATCTGACGTTTAACAGCCAGATACACCTTAACAATCTTCAGCACGCCTGGTGCCAGATCGTCGCCCTGAGTGATTTTGCGGCGTTTCGCTTCGAGTTTTTTCTCGAACTCGTGTTTCAGTTCGTCATACTGCTCAGCCAGCTGTTCCAGCTGATTCTGTTTCTCTTCGTCGGTCAGGCCCAGTTCCAGCCAGCGATCGCGTGGCAGTTTGTCGAGCTTCTCAGCTTCAACGCCACCGGCAACCAGCACCGCATAGATACGGCTGAACAGACCTGCTTCGAGGATTTGCAGTTCTTCAGACAGGTCTTTCTTAGCCTGTTTGAGCTGCATCTCTTCGATTTCCAGCGCACGCTTATCTTTCTCAACGCCGTCACGGGTGAAGACCTGAACGTCGATAACCGTACCGGAAACACCGTTTGGTACGCGCAGAGAAGAGTCTTTAACGTCAGACGCTTTCTCACCGAAGATAGCACGCAGCAGTTTCTCTTCTGGCGTCAGCTGGGTTTCGCCTTTCGGCGTGACCTTACCAACCAGAATGTCACCGCCGGTCACTTCCGCGCCGATGTAAACAATACCGGATTCATCCAGTTTAGAGAGCGCAGCTTCACCCACGTTCGGGATGTCAGCGGTGATCTCTTCTGGCCCCAGCTTGGTGTCACGGGACACACATGCCAGTTCCTGAATGTGGATGGTGGTGAAACGATCTTCCTGAACCACACGCTCGGAGACGAGGATGGAGTCTTCGAAGTTGTAACCGTTCCACGGCATGAACGCTACGCGCATGTTCTGACCGAGCGCCAGTTCACCGAGGTCGGTGGACGGACCGTCTGCCAGCACGTCGCCGCGCTCAACTGGCTCACCCAGAGACACACATGGCATCTGGTTGATACAGGTGTTCTGGTTAGAACGGGTGTATTTGGTCAGGTTGTAGATGTCGATACCCGCTTCGCCCGGATACATCTCGTCTTCGTTAACTTTGATAACGATACGGGATGCGTCAACGTACTGAACGGTACCGCCACGCTTAGCAACTGCTGTAACACCAGAGTCAACGGCAACAGCACGTTCCATACCGGTACCAACCAGCGGCTTATCAGCACGCAGAGTTGGAACGGCCTGACGTTGCATGTTCGCACCCATCAATGCACGGTTGGCGTCATCGTGTTCCAGGAACGGGATCAGGGACGCACCGACGGATACCACCTGCTGGGTGGATACGTCCATGTAGTCAACCTGGTCGCGGCTGAACAAGCTGGATTCGCCTTTGCTACGGCAGGTAACCAGATCTTCTACAAAGTGGCCTTCGTCATCCAAGTTGGAGTTCGCCTGAGCGATAACGTAGTTGCCTTCTTCAATAGCAGACAGGTAATGAATTTCGTCAGTAACAACACCGTCGGTCACTTTACGATACGGGGTCTCGAGGAAACCGTATTCGTTCGTCTGTGCGTACACGGACAGGGAGTTGATCAGACCGATGTTTGGACCTTCAGGCGTTTCGATTGGACATACGCGACCGTAGTGAGTCGGGTGTACGTCTCGAACTTCAAAGCCTGCGCGTTCACGGGTCAGACCGCCTGGGCCGAGTGCGGAGATACGACGTTTGTGCGTGATCTCAGACAGCGGGTTGTTCTGGTCCATGAACTGAGACAGCTGGCTGGAACCGAAGAACTCTTTCACTGCCGCAGAAATCGGCTTCGCGTTAATCATATCCTGAGGCATCAGGGTATCCAGATCGCCCAGAGACAGACGCTCTTTCACCGCACGCTCTACACGTACCAGGCCAACGCGGAACTGGTTTTCCGCCATTTCGCCT
Source organism: Enterobacter cloacae complex sp. P18RS (assembly GCF_014982105.1). Classification (NCBI taxonomy): domain Bacteria; kingdom Pseudomonadati; phylum Pseudomonadota; class Gammaproteobacteria; order Enterobacterales; family Enterobacteriaceae; genus Enterobacter; species Enterobacter cloacae complex sp. P18RS. The sequence goes on from NZ_JADCKV010000013.1 coordinate 23,532, forward strand.
ACGGAACGGATACGACGGTTGCCGAGGTGGTCGATATCGTCCACTTCGCCTTTACCGTTACGGATATCGATGAGCTTCTTCATCACTTCAATGATGTCGTCTTTGCTCAGGATACCGGAACCTTCGATCTCGTCGCGCAGCAGAGAACGGTTGAACTTCATACGACCAACCGCGGACAGATCGTAGCGGTCTTCGGAGAAGAACAGGTTCTCGAACAGGCTTTCAGCCGCTTCGCGAGTTGGTGGCTCACCAGGACGCATCATGCGGTAGATTTCGACCAGCGCGCTCAGACGATCGTTGGTTGGGTCGACGCGTACAGTCTCAGAGATGTACGGACCGTGGTCCAGATCGTTGGTGAACAGCGTTTCGATACGTTTGTGGCCAGACTGGCTCAGCTTAGCCAGCAGATCCAGGCTCAGCTCCATGTTCGCCGGGCAGATCAGCTCGCCAGTTGATTCATCAACGTAATCTTTCGCGGCTACTTTTCCTGCAATGTATTCAACCGGAACTTCGATGTGTTTGATATCATCTTTTTCCAGCTGGCGGATGTGGCGCGCGGTGATACGGCGACCTTTTTCCACATACACTTTGCCGTCGGCTTCGATGTCGAACGACGCGGTCTCACCACGCAGACGTTCCGGCACCAACTCCATCTGCAACTTGTTGTCGCGGATTTCAAAGATCACTTTCTCAAAGAACAGGTCCAGGATCTGCTCAGTGGTATAGTTCAGTGCACGCAGAATGATGGTTGCAGGCAGCTTACGACGACGGTCGATACGGACAAACAGGTTGTCTTTTGGATCGAATTCGAAGTCCAGCCATGAACCACGGTAAGGAATGATGCGTGCGTTATACAGTACTTTACCGGAAGAGTGCGTTTTACCTTTATCGCTGTCGAAGAAGACGCCCGGGCTACGGTGCAGCTGGGAAACGATAACACGCTCAGTACCGTTGATAACGAAAGTACCGTTGTCCGTCATGAGTGGAATTTCACCCATGTAGACTTCTTGTTCTTTAATGTCTTTTACGGTGCCTTCCGGCGCTTCGCGCTCGTAGATCACCAGACGCAGTTTTACGCGCAGCGGTGCGGAATAGGTCACGCCACGGATCTGACATTCCTGAACGTCAAACACCGGTTCGCCAAGGCGGTAGCTGACGTACTGCAGCTCGGAATTACCGCTGTAGCTCTGAATCGGGAACACGGAACGGAAGGCTGCTTCCAGGCCGTACTGCCCTTCAGGATCTTGCTCGATAAACTTCTGGAACGAGTCAAGCTGGATAGAAAGGAGATATGGAATGTCCAGAACTTGTGGACGTTTACCAAAATCCTTACGAATACGTTTTTTCTCGGTATAGGAGTAAACCATAGGGTTCCTCAGCTCGCTGACAAGTCGACCCATCTGTCCGACGAAGGGACAGTTTGTGCAACACCATTTTGTGGACCGGAAAATTGAATACTTTCCGCAATACCTGTTGCTATCACGCTTAAACCATTTCATTGCGATTTACACAGAGCGAGCACCCTGTCGCAGTATATTAAGTCGTCGATAGAAACAAGCATTGTCAGGACAACCAGCAGTCAAACAGTGTGAAATGCTGCTGATGCCTTACAGCGCAAAAAGGCTGGTGACTAAAAAGTCACCAGCCATCAGCCTAATTGCTTAGGCTGCAACCAGAAAAGTTGGCTTATTTAACTTCAACTTCAGCGCCAGCTTCTTCCAGAGATTTTTTCAGTGCTTCTGCGTCGTCTTTGCTCACGCCTTCTTTCAGCGCAGCTGGTGCAGATTCTACCAGGTCTTTAGCTTCTTTCAGACCCAGGCCAGTTGCGCCACGTACTGCTTTGATTACAGCAACTTTGTTCGCGCCAGCAGCTTTCAGAATTACGTCGAATTCAGTTTTTTCTTCAGCAGCTTCAGCCGGGCCCGCAGCTACAGCTACAGCAGCAGCAGCAGAAACACCGAATTTTTCTTCCATTGCAGAAACCAGCTCTACAACGTCCATTACGGACATAGCTGCTACTGCTTCAATGATTTGATCTTTAGTGATAGACATTTAAATTGTTCCTGAAAATCAGAATAAGTTTATACGTAAGCAAATGCTTTATAAAGATAACTGCGATTAAGCAGCTTCTTTCGCATCGCGTACAGCAGCCAGAGTGCGAACCAGTTTGCCAGCCGCAGCTTCTTTCATGGTTGCCATCAGGCGTGCAATTGCTTCTTCGTAGGTCGGCAGGGTTGCCAGGCGATCGATTTGCGATGCCGGGATCAACTCACCTTCAAAGGCTGCAGCTTTGACCTCAAATTTTGCATTCGCTTTCGCGAACTCTTTGAACAGACGAGCAGCAGCGCCCGGGTGTTCCATAGAGTATGCAATCAGGGTCGGACCAACAAACGTGTCTTTCAGGCACTCGAACTGAGTACCTTCAACTACGCGACGCAGCAGGGTGTTACGAACAACACGCATGTATACGCCAGCTTCACGACCTGCTTTACGCAGTTCAGTCATTTTGTCTACAGTAACGCCACGGGAATCCGCAACTACTGCAGACAGCGCGCCTTTGGCTACTTCGCTGACTTCAGCAACAATCGCTTGTTTGTCTTGAAGATTTAAAGCCATTAGCTTTGCTCCTGGATGTTTGCCGGAACTCATGTTCCGGAACTCACTTCACTCGACCCAACGGGAAGAGCGTCTTAATACGGTGAGCAGAAACAAGCCAGAGTATTTAAAATAATCTTAGCGTTCTGTCACCGTCTACGCAGGGGATTAAGTTTCTTGCGAAACACCTGCGGTCTTCGACGGAGGCCTGGATAGGCCAGGCTCCAACGAACAATTCTTTTAGCCGCTAACTTTTGTTAGCAAACGTGGGGGTAAGATTGTAGACAAAATCACCGCCCACGTAAAGGCATTAGTTTGCAGCAGCGCTCAGGCCAGCCTGGTCAACTGCAACACCTGCACCCATGGTGGTGGAGATGCTAACTTTCTTGATGTACACGCCTTTCGCCTGAGTTGGTTTTGCTTTTTTCAGCGCAACCAGCAGAGCTTCCAGGTTTTCTTTCAGTTTGTCAGCGTCAAAGTCCACTTTACCGATGGTGGTGTGGATGATGCCGTTTTTGTCGTTACGGTAACGAACCTGACCTGCTTTAGCGTTCTTAACCGCTTCAGCAACGTTAGGCGTTACAGTACCCACTTTCGGGTTTGGCATCAGGCCGCGTGGACCCAGAACCTGGCCCAGCTGGCCAACAACGCGCATTGCATCTGGAGAAGCAATAACAACGTCAAAGTTCATTTCGCCTTTCTTGATCTGATCAGCCAGATCTTCCATACCTACCAGTTCAGCGCCGGCAGCTTTAGCAGCTTCAGCGTTTGCACCCTGAGCAAATACAGCTACGCGTACGGAACGGCCAGTACCGTGTGGCAGTACAGTTGCGCCACGAACGTTCTGATCGGATTTACGAGCGTCGATGCCCAGGTTAACGGCAACGTCAACGCTTTCAACGAACTTAGCAGTTGCCAGTTCTTTCAGCAGAGCGATAGCTTCGTTGATGTCGTACTGTTTGGTCGCATCAACTTTGTCACGGATCACGGACATGCGCTTGGTCAGTTTAGCCATTTCTTAGTCCTCCACTACCAGGCCCATGGAACGTGCAGTACCTTCGATGGAGCGAGTCATCGCTTCAATGTCGGAACCAGTCATGTCGGCAGCTTTGGTCTGCGCGATTTCCTGCAACTGAGCGCGGGAAATTTTACCCACTTTGTCTTTGTTCGGCTTACCGGAACCAGACTTGATGCCCGCTGCTTTCTTCAGCAGAACTGCTGCTGGAGGGGTTTTGGTAACGAAAGTGAAAGAACGGTCAGCGTAAACAGTGATTACAACTGGGATTGGCAGACCTTTCTCCATGGATTCAGTTTTGGCGTTGAACGCTTTACAGAATTCCATGATGTTCACACCCTGCTGACCCAGAGCTGGACCAACTGGTGGACTTGGGTTCGCCATACCTGCTGCAACCTGCAGCTTGACGTAGGCTTGTACTTTCTTAGCCATTCTAAAATCCTCTGATTGGGTAATAACGCCTCGGAGAGGCTCCCCGTGAATAAAATTCGTTTTACGGGTCGGGACCCATAAAAACAAAAGGCGCGAAATTGTATTCCAATCTCGCGCCCTGTGCAACGATTAAATCGTCGCTTTTTTGATCGCTGCTTAGGCTTTTTCTACCTGAGCAAAGTCCAGCTCTACCGGGGTCGCACGACCAAAGATAGAAACGGAAACTTTCAGGCGGGACTTCTCGTAGTCCACTTCTTCGACGACGCCATTAAAGTCAGCAAACGGACCGTCGTTAACACGAACCATCTCACCCGGTTCAAACAGCGTTTTCGGACGCGGTTTATCACCAACCTGCTGGAGGCGGTTCATAATCGCATCAACTTCTTTGTCGCTGATTGGCGCCGGACGGTCAGATGTGCCGCCGATAAAGCCCATCACGCGTGGTACGCTGCGCACCAGGTGCCAGCTCGCGTCGTTCATCACCATCTGAACCAGCACGTAACCCGGGAAGAATTTACGCTCGCTTTTGCGACGTTGGCCGCCACGGATCTCAACCACTTCTTCGGTCGGAACCATAACTTCGCCAAATAACTCTTCCATATTGTGTAATTTGATATGCTCACGCAGCGACGTAGCTACGCGGCCTTCAAAACCGGAAAACGCCTGAACGACGTACCAGCGCTTTTTAGGGGCTTCAGACATCTCAGAACCTCAGGCCAGTGATAAAGGATACCAGGCGAACCAGAATACCATCCAGTCCCCACAGGATCAGTGACATTACAGCGGTTACCGCCGCTACAATCAGCGTGGTGTGCAATGTTTCCTGGCGAGTCGGCCAAATGACCTTGCGGACTTCGGTACGCGCTTCGCGGGCAAACGCAACGGTCGCTTTGCCTTTCGTCGTCAACAGCGCGACACCACCCGCCGCAGCAATCAGAATTACCACTGCAAGCGCGCGTAGCGGCAGCATCATGTCACGATAAAGATAGTTGCCGACAATCGCCACAATCAGCAGCACGGCTACAACTACCCATTTCATCGCTTCCAGGCCGCGCCCGCTCCCTTGAGCTTCGGTATTCGCACTCATAAACCAACCTGTCAGAAGTATTCTACAAACATTTTCACCCCGCGAGCGCGAGGCAAACCAATCGAAATGCTATTCGCTTTTCGTATTATACGCTCTCCGCAGAGCCTGTCTCAGCAATGATTATGACAAAATTAATCACTGATGAGCCAGGTTCTGATGTGAAAGCGTGCAAAAAGGGCATCAAATGATGCCCTTTTATTGCGCATTGCGTCAAATGTTATCAGCGATTAGCCGAGAACTTTAGCAACAACGCC